>NZ_JBFOCN010000002.1:0-10406 GCF_040907815.1 Aeromonas sp. s6 | reverse complement strand
CCGAATTCCATGGTCCGAAACGTTCTGGAAGGTCTCGCCAAGGAGCTCCGGTGTGGAGTATCCAGAGAATGCCATCGAGCACTTGGCGCGGTTCATGGGTAGGGCGCCCGATCAGGCTTCGAGAAGGAAACTGGGGCTCGATAAGCCCCCATTGTGCATCAGTCAGCTGATAACGGTGGGACACGGAATGGATCTTAAGCTGTTGAGAAGATGTGAGATTATATCTTCATCACTTTAAGAACACAGCCTAGGCTGTTGCTGGCCAGGAAGTAGCCACTCGGCACCGGGTCAACCCGTCTACCAATCTCACCATAAGGATAGAGAGATGAGTCACGTGCAACAGTTGTTCAACGGGGGCGAGAGCGCCGGTACTTTCCAGCTCAACTTCAACAACAACCGTGTCTACGAGCTGTTTGGCCGGGAGTACCTCAAGTGCTATGCCAACCTCAGCGCCAAGGGGAAGATGAGCAAGCCCCTGCCCACCGGGCCGCTGAGCTACACCGTCGACTTCGCCATGGATTGCGGCTGCAGTTCGGTGCTGTTTGACTTCAACCTCGCCTACAAGAAGACCTTCGGCAACCAGTTGCAGGCCCCCCTGTGGCGCGAGTCGGACTACGAGGCCGTAGCTGGTGCTCTGCCAGCTGGTGCGCGAGGCACCGGCCAACCGCCTGAGCAACCATGATCAGTTCGCCGAGGCCGAGGCCTTCTTCAACGACGTCAATCTGCCCGACACCGTCCGGGCGGTGGGCAGTGATCCCTATGCCGACAAGGACGGCCTGGTGGAGTTCATCGTGGCCAACGAGCTGCTGGACGATCCCGCAGTCATGGCCAAGCTGGCGGAACAGAAGGCCTACCTCATCGCCATCACCTCCGTGGTCACCGCCTACATCAACCGTTACGCCGAAGCCTATGGCGAGCAGTACAAGACGGACGCGGATCTCTGGGCCAGGGCCCTCTCCAAGATCCCCCTGATGGGGCCGAGCAAGATCGATCAGCAGAGCTACAGCCGCCACATCAAGGGGCTCAGCATCGCCACCGACTTCATCAACTTCATCATGGACGTGGTGGTGAGCCAGGGCACCACGGCGCTGGCCAGCTTCAACAAGTTCCTGCAAAAGCAGGGGGATGCCATCCGCTTCGGGGTGGAGAACAACAAGGACTTCACAAGACCATCACGGTGGGGGTCACAGTGGAAGTGTTCAAGGTGGGCAACGAGCTGGTCTATGTGCCGAAGATCAAGCAGTACCGCGTCAACTTCGACCGCCAGAACAGCAAGTTCACCTCCGCCTGTGCCAGCGCCGAGTTCGTCGACATCTACTTCAACTACCTCTATGCCGCCAACGTGTTCGACTACGAGGCCCTCAAGGACCCCGAGATCAAGCGCGACTTCGACAACTTCATCCAGAAGCAGCGCAAGGCACAAATTGAAGAAGCGGATACCTTCTTCAACGATGACTTCCCGCCCCTGGAACCCAAGCTGGTCAGCCGCAGCAAGGTCACGGTGTAACCCTGCCTGTCAAAAAAAACAGCCGGCAGATGCCGGCTGTTTTTTTAGGTGGGCCTCAGGCCCGTTTCTCTTCAAGCCAGGCCCCCTGGCTCTGCATCTCGAACAGCTGGGCATAATGCCCCCCCAGCGCCATCAGCTCGCCGTGGGTGCCGCGCTCGCTCACCCACCCGCGGGAGAGCAGCAGGATTTCATCGGCATCCACAATGGTGGAGAGACGGTGGGCGATGGCGATGGTGGTGCGGCCACGGCGTGCCGCCGAGAGCGCCTGGGAGAGGGCGAGCTCGGTCTGGGAGTCCACGCTCGCGGTCGCCTCGTCCAGGATGAGGATGCGCGGATCCCCCACCAGGGCGCGAGCAAAGGAGAGCAGCTGGCGCTGGCCAGCGGAGAGGTTCTTGCCCCCCTCCTCCATCAGGGTGGCCAGGCCATCGGGCAGGCGGCGCACGAAATCGGCCAGCTGCACCTCCTCCAGGGCCTGCCAGAGCCGCCCATCCTCGATGCCGTCACGCCCAAGGCGCAGGTTCTCGGCCAGGGTGCCGACGAAGATGAAAGGATCCTGCTGCACCAGGCCGATGCTGCGGCGCACCGCCGAGAGAGCCAGGCCGTTCATGGGGTGATCATCGAAGTGGATGCTCCCCCGATCCAGGGGGTAGAAACCCATCAGCAGGCTGATGATGGTGGACTTGCCGCTGCCGGTGTGGCCCACCAGCGCCAGCATCTGGCCCGGCCGGGTGGCAAAGCTCACATCTTGCAGCACCTGCTGCTCCCCGTCGTAGGAGAAGCCCACCCCGTCGAAGCGTACCCGTCCCTCCAGGGGGCGCACCTCCCCGTCGGTGCTCTCGCGGGTTTCATCGAGCAGGGCGAATACCCGCTCCCCCGCCACCATGGCCTGCTGCAACTGGTTGAGCTGGTTGGTCATCTCGATGAGGGGCTCGATCATCCGCCCCAGATAGCTGATGAAGGCGTAAAGCACCCCCACCTGAATGGCCCCCGCCGTGCTCAGCCCCTCGTGGGCAAACAGGGCCAGCAGACCGATGAGCACCATCATGTAGAAGAGATCGATGAGGGGGCGCAGCAGGATGCCGTTGATCTTGAGGCTCTTGATCCGCGCCTGCCAGTGCTGCTGGTTCACCCCCGCAAAAGCAATGGCGAAGTGGCGCTCCTGCACCATGGCCTGGATCACCGGCATCCCCTGCAACGACTCGTTGAGACGGCTGTTGATGTCGGAGAGCAAGGATCGGGTCGCCCGCACCACGGGCACGCTCAGTTTCTGGTAGAGCCACATCACGGCCCCCACCGCCGGCAGCAGGGTGGCGCACACCAGCATCAGGTGAAAGTCCAGCAGCGCCATGGAGAGCAGGATGCCGCACAGGAGCACCACTTTTTGCACCAGGAGCCCTATCACCTGGACATAGAGGTTCATGATCGCCTCGGTGTCGTTGGTGATGCGGGAGATGAGGGAGCCCGAGCGGTGCTTGTCGAAATAGCGGGCAGGCAGGCGGATGGCGGTGGCGAACACCTGCTCGCGCAGACGCTGCACCACCGCCTGGGCGATGCGGTTGAAGCGCAGGGATTGCAGGTAGAAGCCGGCCGCCGACAACACCTGCAACCCCAGATAACCGGCGGCAAGGGCGGCGATGATGCCCCACTCCAGCCGGCGCGGCGCCAGGTAGTCATCGATGAAGAGCTTGATGAGCAAGGGACCCGCCACCTCGGCGCCGGTGGCGAGCAGCAGGCAGATGCCCGCCTGCACCAGCCAGCGGGGGTAGCTGGCGCAGTAGGCGAGCAGCCGTTTGATGGTTGGATTCACAGACTTGCCTCCAGCGCAACGTTCCACGGGAATTGACTCTCTTTGCTCCCCTCTCCGCTCGCGGGAGCCGGGCGGGGGGTGAAGGAAACCAGGGGCCTTGTCATCCTGTTCACAGGCTCTCCTCCACGTCCTGCTCCAGGCGCTGGTAGCGGACCATGTCCGCGTACCAGCCGTTCCTGGCCATCAGGGTCTCGTGACGGCCCCGCTCGCTGATCGCGCCCTGTTCCAGCACCAGGATCTCGTCCGCCTGCTCCACCGCCGTCATGCGGTGGCTCACCAGCACCAGGGTGCGCTTGTGGACCTTGAGGGCCAGCAGGATCTGCTGCTCGGTGTGGGCATCCACCGCCGAGAGGGCGTCATCCAGCACCAGGATAGGGGCATCCAGCAGCAGGGCGCGGGCGATGGCCAGACGCTGCTTCTGACCGCCGGAGAGGGTCACCCCCTTCTCTCCCACCTCGGTTTCATACCCTTTGGGGAAGCGACTGATGTCGTCGTGAACGCAGGCGATGCGCGCCACCCGCTCAATCTCCTCCCGGCTCGCCTCGGGGCGGCCCAGGGCGATGTTGGCCGCGATGGTGGTGGAGAACAGAAACGGCTCCTGGGGCACATAGGCAAACTGGCTGCGCAGCTCACCCAGCGACAGTTGCGAGATGGGCACCTCCCCCATGCGGATCTCCCCGGCCGTGGGGTTGGCCAGGCGCATCAGCAGCTTGAGCAGGGAGCTCTTGCCTGCCCCGGTGCGTCCCACTATCCCCAGCATGGCGCCAGCCTGCAGGGTGACATCCACCCCCTGCAACAGGGTGCGCTGCTCCAGCCGGTAGCCCAGCCCCAGCACCCGCAGGGGAAAGGCCGAGGCCAGCGCCATGGGATGGGCCGGCTCCTCGATGTCGCTGTGCTCCCCCAGCAGGCTTTCGATGCGCGAGTAGGCGGCGCTGCCCCGCTCGATGATGTTGAACAGCCAGGCGATGGCGAACATGGGCCAGATGAGCTGGCCGAGGTACATGGTGAAGCTGGTGAGCTCCCCCAGAGTCAGCTTGTCTTGCAGCACCAGGGCGCTGCCCCCTGCGACAGCCAGAAAATAGGAGCAGCCGATGCACAGGTAAATCACGGGGTCGAACTTGGCGTCGATGCGGGCCACCGCCATGTTGCGCTCCCCCGCCTGACGGGTCAGCTCGGCAAAGCCCTCGTCCTCTAGGGATTCGACCGCGTAGGATTTGAGCACCCGCACCCCGGAGAGGGCCTCCTGGGTCTTGTTGTTGAGGCGGGAGAAGGCCCCCTGAGCCGCCTTGAACTCCTTGTAGATCTGGGTCCCGAAGCGGTTCATGAAGAAGGCCATCACCGGCAGGGGCAGCAGGGAGAGCAGGGTCAGCTGCCAGGAGTACTGGCTGCACATGATGGAGAGCACCAGGATGCCGACGATGAAGGAGTCCACCAGGGTCAGTACCCCTTCCCCTGCGGTCATCTCCACCGCCTGGATGTCGTTGGTGGCGTGGGCCATCAGATCACCGGTGCGGTGGCGCTGGTAGAAATCCGGGCTCATGCGGGTGAAGTGGCTGAACAGCCGGTTGCGCAGCACGTAGGCGAGCCGGTAGGAGGCACCGAACAGCATGACCCGCCACACGTAGCGCAGCAGGTAGATAAGCAGTCCCAGGCCAAAAAGCCCCGCCAGATAGCCGGTCAGGGTGCCGCTGTCCAGGTCACCCTTGGCGATGCCATCCACCACCCAGCCCACCACCTTGGGGGGGATCACGGTAAACAGGGCCACCAGCATCAGCAGGGAGATGGCCACCAGATAACGCCGCCACTGATCCTTGAAAAACCAGCCAAGCCGCAAAAATACGCTCACAGAGAAGTCCTTGGTCGCGGCGCGCTGCCGCGTGATCATGAAGAGAAGCTCAATACAATCGCCCCCTGGCGGGGGCGAACGAGTGGGTCATCATAGCCTGAAGCGGGTGACTTGAGAACGATTGCTATCTTGCCCTCCCTCAGAGCCGCTTGTCGGGGGGCGAAAACGGGAAAGCGACCGACTCCTGCTGCTCCCCGGTGAGCAGGAAGTGGGAGACCTCCTCCCGGGTCTGGGTAAAGACCTGCTGCAACTGGTTGAGCTCCCCCTCGCTCAGCTCCTCCTGCAGCCGCAGCCGCCACTCCAGTTCCCCGGCCAGCAGTTGCAGGCGGGAAGCGGAGATGTTGGCCGAGACCCCCTTCAGGGTATGCAGCAAGCGGCACGCCACTTCGGGCTGCTGGCGACGCAGGGCGGTGCGGATGTCCCACAGATCGTCCTTGTGCTCGGAGAGGAACAGCTTGAAGAGGATCTGCAGCGCCTCCCTGTCATGCTCCAGCCGGCGCAGGGCATCCTCCAGATCCAGCACGCCCATGAGGGCCGGCGGCTTGACCTCGATGGGCACCTTGGGCTCCCCGCCGCTGCTCTTCACCCATTGCAGCAGGTTGTTGTAGAGATCGAGCTTGCTCACCGGCTTGGTGACATAGCCGTTCATGCCGACGCCAAGGCAGCGCTCCCTGTCCCCCGGCATGGCGCTGGCGGTGAGGGCGATGATGGGCACATCATGCTTGTCCACCATCTTGCGGATCTGGCGGGTGGCATCCAGCCCGTCCAGCACCGGCATCTGCAGATCCATCAGGATGACGTCGAACGGCTGCTCCGCCACCTGCTCCACCGCCTCGCGGCCGTTGTCCACCACGGTGACCTTGGCCTCCACCCGGCGCAGGTACTCCAGAATGAGCTGCTGGTTGACCCGGTTGTCCTCGGCCAGCAGCACCCGGGTACCACGCAGCAGCTCCCGGAACTGCTGCTGATCCCCCTGTGCCTCCGCCTGGCGGACCTTGCTGTCATGGGAGCTGCCGTTGAGCAGTTCGTCCACCTTGGCCAGCAAGGCGTTTTCGGTCATGGGCTTGGCCAGGAAGTGGGTCAGTCCCATGCTTTCCATCCGCCCGTGCAGCCCCTCCCTGGACCAGGCGCTGGTCATCAGGACAGGCAGGCGCCGCCACTGGCTGTGCTGGTACATCTCGAGGGCCAAGTCCAGGCCATCCTCCTGACCCATGCGCCAGTCGAGGATGGCGAGGCGGATGTGATGCCCCTCTTCACGCAGCACCTGACGGGCGCGGGAGAGGCTGTTGACCGTGATGACGGACGCCCCCGCCCGCCCCAGGATGTCCTTGGCCAGTTCCAGCACCAGCTCATTGTCATCCATCATCAGGATCAGGGGCTGGTGATCGAAGAAGACCCGGCGCCCCGAGACCCCGTACACCGCTTGGGAGATGGGGATCTCGAACAGGAAGGTGGAGCCCACCCCGGGTTTGCTCTGCACGGTGATCTCCCCGCCCATCAGCCCCACCAGGCGCTGGGAGATGTTGAGGCCAAGCCCGGAGCCGCCATATTTGCGGGTATTGCCCGCCTCCAGCTGGGTAAAGGGCTGGAACAGCTGGGCCTGCTTCTCCGGGGCGATGCCGATGCCGGTATCCCGCACGCTGAAACAGACCCGCATGGGATGCTGGCTGGTGAGGGTGATGGCCACCTCCACCTCGCCCCGCTCGGTGAACTTGATGGCATTGTTCACCAGGTTGACCAGTACCTGACCGAGGCGCAGCGGATCCCCGCGCAGAAAGTCGGGCACGGCGGGAGACTTGTTGATGATGACCTCGATGTGCTTGCGCTCCGCCAGATCCGCGAACATGGCGGCGAGGGAGTCGAGCTGCTCGCTGAGATCGAAGTCGATCTCCTCCAAGGTCAACTTGCCGGACTCCACCTTGGTGAGATCCAGAATGTCGTTGATGAGCAGCAGCAAGGTGTCCGACGAGGATCTGATCTTGTTGAGATAGTCCCGCTGCTGGGGATCCAGACTGGTTTGCAGTGCCAGGGCGCTGAAGCCGATGATGGCATTCATGGGGGTGCGGATCTCGTGGCTCATGTTGGCCAGGAAGTCGCTCTTGGCCTGGGCCAGCAGCGCGGCATGGCGAGAGAGCTCGCTCAGCTTCTGGTTGCGACGCCACAGGGTCGCGGCCACCAGCGAGAAGCAGAGCAGCGCCCCCCCCAGCACCATCAGGTAGAAGCGGCTCTTGAGGGAGGAGGCCCGCTCCAGCTTGCTCTGCTTCCAGGCGGGCAGTGAGCTCAGCCCCTTCATCTCCACCACCTGATTGCGCAGGCGATGGTACTCCATCACCTGCTGATTGAACTCCTGGCCCAGCCGGACGAGGGCCGTGACCCTCGGCTGCTCGCCATAGCGGTCAAGCAGGTGCTGCTGGAGTTGCAACAGTTGCCGCTGCTCGTTCTGATCCCAGCTGCGTCGGAGGTAGTGGTGCAGGCACATGAGTTCGGTAAGGTCGCGGTACTGCGCCTCACCGACCGGCAGGGTGCCTTGCAACGCCTTGAGCTGGCCCTGGAAGCGGGGAGCCAGATACTCGATGGTCATCTCCATGGTGTAAAGCCTGGCGAGATCCAGCAGATAACCGTCGATGTCCCGCTGCAACGCCTGGGAGCCGGGGTCGTCCACCGACTCCGGATCCTCGTGCACCAGCCTGACGAACCTGTCCAGGTGACTGGAAAGCAGGCTCAGACGTTGCTGTACGCTGCCATCGCTGGCCTTCTCGCGCCCCAGCAGATAGACGGTATCGGTATTGACCCGATTGAGCACCATCTCAGCCGCCACGCTCAAATCGAAGGCACGCTGCTGCTGGCTGAGCAACTGCCAGCAATAGGCAGAAAAGCCCACCAGCGATACGATGATAAGGCCAAAGACAACACGATTGCCCCGTGCAACACTCTTCATCCCGTCTCGATTCTCATGTCATGGTCGGCCATCCGGTGACATCAGGTCACGGCCGGAGGCCAACTGTGAAAAACCACTGAGTGCTATGTTACCGTTAGTCGGCGCTCTGATTGCAATAAAGATGTTGCCGGGCCATGAAATAAGGAAGCAATTATGTCACTTGTCACCACCTATTGTAGCCAATGCTTTACCCGCAACCGCCTGCCTGTCGAAAAAGCAGACTCAAACGCGAAGTGTGGCCGCTGCCGTCACGCCCTCTTCGAACAAACCCCGGTGGCGGGGCGTCAGGCCAGCTTCGATGCCCTGATCCAGTCCGACATCCCGGTGGTGGTGGACTTTTGGGCAAGCTGGTGTGGCCCCTGCCTGCAGTTTGCCCCCGTCTTTCAGGAGGTCGCCCGGGAGCTTGAGCCCCGCCTTCGCTTCGTGAAACTCGATACCGAGCAGGAGGCCGCCATCGCAGGTCGCTATGGCATTCGCAGCATTCCTACCCTGATGGTCTTCCAGCGGGGGGAGATCCTGGCACAGCGCAGCGGCTCCCTGCCCAAGAGCCTGTTCAAGGAGTGGCTGCTCTCCTTCACCTCCCCTGTCAAATGAAAATAAAATGTTTCATTTCTGTTTGATTGAAGATCCATCTTCACTTGACTCTGTGAGTCGCCACATGATTTGACCATATCCCCCTGTTTCAAACAGGGGGATATATGTAACCTCGGCATCACAACAACAACCATAAATTAACCGAGAGAACGTTATGCACACATCGGCTGTACCTCCGACTCCCCCCTCACGCTGGCTGGACATCAAGTCCGGGATCGTCATCCTGGATCTGCTCCTGCTCTGCGCCATGCTGGCATGGCTCCCGTTTGACCCCATGGTCAACAAGGGGCTGGCCATCCTAATCTTCATCGCCATCCTCTGGCTGACCGAGGCGGTGAACATCACCATCACTGCCATCTCCATCCCGGTGCTCGCCACCCTGCTCGGGGTGTTCGACATGAGCAAGTCGCTGACCGACTTTGCCAACCCCGTCCTGTTCCTCTTCTTTGGCGGCTTTGCCCTCGCTGCAGCCCTCTCCAAGCAGGGACTCGACACCCAGATCGCCGGCAAGGTGATGCAGCTCGCCAAGGGACACCTGGGCTGGGCTTCCATCGTGCTCTTCACCATCACGGCCGCCCTCTCCATGTGGATCAGCAACACCGCAACCGCGGCCATGATGATGCCGCTGGCCCTCGGCATGCTGAAAGGGCTGGACGTTCACAAGGAGCGCCGCACCCTTGTCTTCGTGCTGCTTGGCGTCGCCTATAGCGCCAGCATCGGTGGCATCGGCACACTGGTGGGCAGCCCCCCCAATGCCATCGCCGCCGCCCAGATGGGCTTGGGCTTCACCGACTGGCTGGAGTTCGGCATCCCCGTGGTGATCATCTTCATGCCGGTAGGCATCGGCCTGCTCTACTGGGTGACCCGTCCCAATCTCTCCCACCAGGTCAGCACCGAGCAGGTCACCATCGAGTGGACAGGTCAGCGCAAAGTGACCCTGGTCATCTTCCTGACCACGGTGCTGCTGTGGATTGGATCCCAGCCTCTTGCCAAGGCGCTGGGCGGCATTCCCCAGTTCGATACCCTGATCGCCATGGGCGCCATCCTGGCCATCGCCGTCAGCCGCGTCGCCAGCTGGGATGACATCAACCAGAACACCGACTGGGGCGTGCTGCTGCTGTTCGGGGGTGGTCTCACCTTGAGCGCCATCCTCAAGCAGACCGGGGCCAACGCCTTCCTGGCGGAGCACCTCTCCAGCGGCCTCTCCTCCATGCCCATCTTCGTGATCCTGCTCTGCCTGGCCGCCTTCGTGGTGTTCCTGACCGAGCTGGTCTCCAACACCGCCACTGCCGCGCTGCTGGTGCCGCTGTTCGCCGGGGTGGCCGAGGCACTGGGGGTCTCCCCCATCGTGGTCTCCGTGCTGATCGCCGTCGGCGCCTCCTGTGCCTTCATGCTGCCGGTGGCAACGCCTCCCAACGCCATCGTCTTCGCCAGCGGCCATATCCAGCAGCGGGAGATGATGCGGGCCGGCCTGGTACTGAACCTGGTGTTCACCGTCATCCTGACCATGCTGGCCTATTTCATGGGGGATATCCTCCACTGAGGTTCGCCCCCTAATGCCCCTCCAAGCCCCGCATCGCCGCAATGCTGTTCACTTAAGAGAATTTGAGTTCCAGTCTACGTAGTATCAGGACAAAAAATCGAGGGAGGCATGATGCCTCCCTCTTTCTATTGCAAGCCCCGCTGGATAAAGGCTGGAGGAAGATCGACTGGA
>NZ_JBFOCN010000019.1:0-122389 GCF_040907815.1 Aeromonas sp. s6 | reverse complement strand
CGCAAGGCTTGGGCTAGCGACTCGACCGGTTCGCTGGTCAGCAACAACCATTTCAACGGGGTCTCACCCTTGGGCGGGTTAATCTCCTCGGCCAGCACCGCGTTGAGCGTGATATTCCCCTGTTTTAGCGTGATGCGCCCACTGCGCAGGCTCAAGCTCGCCTTGCGGGCTGGTCGATTTTTACGTTTACCGCGTTTATCCACCACGCCCTTTTGCGGAATACTGATCTGATAGCCACCCAACTCCGGTTGGTTCTTCAGATGGTCGTACAGATACAACCCAGACTCTACGTCCTTGCGTGGGTGCTTGGAGCGCACCACGAAGCGCTCGTTATGCGCCAGTTTGTCCTGCAGATAAGCATGGATATCGGCTTCGCGGTCACAGACCGCAATCACGTTGCTCATCATGCTGCCCATGCGTAACCGGCTAGTTGCGGCCGCAGCCAGCCATTTGCCACTCTCCTTTTCATCCGCATCGGCAGGGTCATCCGGGCGCATCCACCACTCCTGATGCAGTAATCCTACGGTGCGGAATGTGGTGGCCTCGAGCAAGAGCACGGAGTGAACCCACCATCCGCGGGATTTATCCTGAATAGAGCCCAGCTTCCCAAGCTCTTCGGCGACCTGGTGGCGATAACTCAAAGAGGTGGTGTCCTCAATGGCCAGCAGTTCGGGAAACTTCTGAGCCAACTTGACCGTTTGCATCGCGCCAGCCTTTCTGATCGCCTCGGCAGAAACGTTGGGATTGCGGATAAATCGGTAAGCGCCTTCCTGCATGGCTTCACTGCCCTCGGATGAGATGGTTATTGATTTTCCAGAATATTTTGCCAATTGAGCGGCGACGTTAACCAGACGGGTGGTACGGCGAGGATCACCCAGCGCCGCCGAAGAGAAAACAGATTTGGCCCAGTCAGCCGTACGATGAAGAGCAGAAGTTATCATGATCGTTACTATGTTGGGAGTCACATAGAAGATCAGATCCTGGAAAACGGGAAAGGTTCCGTTCAGGACGCTACTTGTGTATAAGAGTCAGGGATAGACCCCTATGGTGCGAGCACGCTCTTCGCTGTAGCTCAGCTTGACGGCGGCATCGAGCTGGCCCTGGCTGACGAGGGAGAGGCAGCGTTTCCAGGGAAGGGGGGTGAGAATGATGGGATGCCCGATCCGGTTTGCCACCTCCTTGAGGTGGAACTGCACTATCCCCTCGCCGGACATCAGCAACCAGGGAGGCGAATCACTGTTCTCCATGCAGGCACGAATGCTGCCGGGAGCGGCCATGACGCAGGTCGGCAGCAACCAGAGCAGCAGCGCCAGGCAGAGAGTGCGCAAGGGGAGCCTGCCTGACAGGGGAGAACCGGCGAGCCAGTCAGGGAGCGATACCAAAGTCATCCCTCATCGGGTCATAGAGATAGGAGCGGTAGTCGGTGCTCTCGTCGGGCAACTGCGGGTTGGCCAGCCGGAAGATCTGGCGTGAATCGAGTCGGGCAAAGACCAGGGAAGGCTGGAAATGATGGCGCCAGAGGCGCTGCAGGGAGCCATCTTTCCAGGCCAGTTGCAGGCCGCGCAAAAGGCGCTCGCGCTCCTTGCTGTAGGTGGCGTGGCTGTAGAGGGAGTGGATGAGCGGATAGAAGAGGGCGACATGGCTATCCACGGTCAGCCCCGGCAGGCCGGGTCTGTGGTTTTTCCACTCGCTCAATATCTCGTTGGCACCACGGCAGAAGAGATCGATCCGGCCACGGGCCACCAGGCGAAACAGTGACTCATAGTTATCCACCTCCTGCACCCTGAAGCCGTTGTAGCGAAGGATGTCGGCATCCCGCCAGCCTGTGCCCACCCCTTGCCTGAACTGCTGCAACTGGGACAGGGTGTGAACCCCGGCCAGGGCCTGGGCACGGGCGCTGCCGACAAAACAGACCCGGTAGCCGAGCACGCCCAGATCGATGGGGAAGGGGACCAGGGTGACACCGGGTTGAGGGATCTCCTGGGGCCAGCTGTCGACGATGAAGAGGGCATTCTTGCCCGGCGTTTGCACTTCGAGCCGCATCCTCGCCTTGTTCATCCTGATGGCGTCGAGCAGTTCATAGTCGCCGTAATCGGGCCGTGTTTTCTCCAGCGCCAGCCGCATCGCCGCCCGGTAATAATTCATGCGGACATCCTGTTGGGTCTCCCCGGTGATCAGGGTGAAGCGGGTGGCCGCCATCGTGAGGGACGGGAGGGAGAGGGCGAGCAAAAGGAGCAGGATTCGATGCATCTTGACCGGGTTCGGCAACGGGATTGTGCCCAGTATAGACGGGCCATTCCCGTCGACACAGCGCTATCAGGCTCTGGCAGATCTGACCTCTTGAGAAGGGGGTCATGCGGATTGCATCAAGAGACCCAGGCGACGACAGAGTTGGCGCAGCGTCTGGTTGTCGAGGCAGCCAAAGCCGAGCAGCCACCCTTCCAGCGTCGGCGGGCCCAGGTAGAACTGGCCCAGATGGCGCAGCCCCAGCCCGCAGGCGTTGGCGGCATCGGTCCAGCGCGCCTCGCCACCGGGGGGCAGCAGCACGGCGCACTGCAGGCCGGCGCCGCTGTGGATGGGGGTGAGCCCCGGGCAGTGCTCGGCCAGTTCCGCCAGCAGCAGATCCCGTCTGCTCTGGTAGAGGAGGCGGCTCTGGCGCAGGTGGGTGGCGAAGTGCCCGCCCCGGATGAAGTCTGCCGTGACCGCTTGCTGCAACTGGTTGCTGTGGCCGTCGACGGCGGCCCGGGCGCGGCAGAAGGAGTCCATCAGCGGCCTGGGCAGCACCAGGTAGGCGAGGCGCAGCGAGCCGAACAGCACCTTGCTGAAGGTGCCCACATAGATCACCCGCCCCTGGCCGTCGAGCCCCTGCAGGGCGGGCAGGGGACGCTGATCATACTGGTACTCCCCGTCGTAATCGTCCTCCAGGATCCAGGCGCCGTGACGCTCTGCCTCGGCCAGCAGCGCCATGCGGCGGGGCAGGCTCATGGGGACGCCAAGGGGGTACTGGTGTGCCGGGGTGCAATAGATGAGACGCGGTGCAGGATGATCCCCATGAGGGTTGAGCCCCTCTTCATCCACCGGTACCGGATGCACCCGGGCACCGGCGCTCTCCATGGCGGTGCGAGCCCCGGGATAACCGGGGTCTTCTACCCAGACGGTGTCACCGGCATCGATGAGCAACTGGGTCGCCAGCAGGATCCCCTGCTGGGAGCTGGTGAGGATCAGGATCTGATCCGGCTCGCACACCACGCCGCGGGACTGCACCAGATAGCTGCTGATGGCGGCGCGAAGTTCCCCAAGCCCCTGGGGATCCCCGTAGTTCATCCAGTCGCTGGCGCGCTGGCGCCACTGTTGCTGCATCAGCCGACCCCAGAGTGCCTGGGGGAAGAGACGGGGATCCGGCTGGCTGGAAGCAAAGGTGGTGCCCACCTCGGGCACGTCGTGACAGGCGCCACCCAGGGCCATCTCCTGGCCGCGACGGGAGAGGCCAGCCGCTGACTGGGGCGGGCGCGGCGCGGGGCGCACCGCCGCCAGGGCGACAAAGCTGCCGGCGCCCACCTTGCGCACCAGATACCCCTCCGCCTCGAGCCGGCCATAGGCCAGTTCCACCGTGCTGCGGGAGATACCGAGATCCCGGGCCAGGAGACGGCTGGCGGGCAGGCGGCTGTGCAGGGGCAGGTAGCCCGCCAGGATGGCCTCGCGCAGGGTACGCACCAGTTGTTCGTGCAGGGGCAGATCCCCTTGTTGCTGGCTGGCGAAGAGCGTTGGCAGAACGGTCATGATGCGCTCCCGTTGGCGCGGGGGTTGCGCCTCTTTCGAGGCAGGGATCCTGCCCGCAGGGCATGGCGCGGCTGTGGGGCTGGTGACTGACGGGCAGAGCGGGTGGGGTGGGTGGTCATGGTGGCGGCTCGATGAAATTGGTCTGCCCATATTGGCAAAATTGGTCGGCGTGGCAAGGCCATTTTGTCGCTACATTGGTGGTCACAGGGTGGCGCCAGCGGGCGGCACGGATTGGCAACACAAGGAGTCTGCATGTCGGAATACAGTGCCACCATCAGTTGGCAGCGGGGGGAGCACGAGCCCTTCGTCGATCAGCGTTACAGCCGGGCCCATGAGTGGGCGTTTGATGGCGGGGTCAGGGTGCCGGCCTCCTCCTCTCCCCATGTGGTGCCGCTGCCTTACTCGGTGGCGGAACATGTGGACCCGGAAGAGGCGTTTGTGGCGGCCCTCTCCAGTTGCCACATGCTCACCTTCCTCTGGCTGGCGGCGAAGGCGGGCTATCGGGTAGAGAGCTACCGGGACGAAGCGGTCGGCATCATGGCGAAAAACGGACAAGGTCGCCTCGCCATGACCCGGGTCACCCTGCGTCCCAGGGTGATCTTCGGGGGAGAGCAGAAGCCCGCCCTGGCGGACCTGGAGCAGTTGCACCACCAGGCCCATGAGGAGTGCTTCATCGCCAACTCGGTCAACACCGTCGTCACCACAGAGATCGTCATCTAGTCATCAGGAGCGTTCAGGATGAGTCATGTATTGAGCACAGGGGTGGCAGGGGCCGCCGAAGCCAGCGCCTTTTTCGAGGCCCAACTGAAGTTTCGTACCGATCCGGCGGATCTGGCCGCCGATCTGCTGGCCGGGGCGGCGGGGATCGTGGTCATCGATACCCGCTCCCCCGCACACTATGCCGAGGGGCACATTCCCGGCGCCATCTCCTTCCCCCACAGGACCATGACGGCGACGACCACGGCGGCACTGGACCGGAACCTGGTGTATGTCTGCTATTGCGACGGCATCGGCTGCAACGGTTCGACCCAGGGGGCCTACAAGCTGGCGTCCCTCGGGTTTGAGGTCAAGGAGCTGATAGGGGGCCTGCACTGGTGGCGTCAGGACGGTTTCGCCGTCGCCACGGGCAGCGAGCCCGGAGTGCTGCTGGAAGGGGGAATTGCCTGTGCCTGTTGAACGTTGCAATGAGGGGGGCGACGCCTCTCTGTCCGGCGCCGCCCTTTTCAACGACTTTGGGCAGCCTCTGGGGCGTGCGCTGCCAGAATGGCGCGGCGCCGAGTTCCCTCCCCACCGTGCACTGCATGGCTGGGGCTGTCGTCTCGAGCCCCTTGATCCCGAGCGCCACCTGGGGGATCTGTGGCAGGCATTCAGTGCCGACAGCGGGGCCATGTGGACTTATCTGACCAGCGGCCCTTTCGCGGACGAGGCCGCCATGGGGGTCTGGCTGCGGGAGGTCGCCACCAAGCGGGATCCCCAGTTCTACGGCATCATCGACGAGGGGAGCGGACGGGCGCTGGGGCTGGCGAGCTACCTGCGCATCGATCCCCTGGCGGGCAGCATCGAGGTGGGCTGGCTGCACTTCTCCCCCGCCATGCAGCAGTCACGGCTGGCGACGGCGGCCATGGTGTTGATGATGGCCAATGCCTTTGCTCTGGGATACCGGCGCTACGAGTGGAAGTGCAATGCCCTGAACCTGCCTTCGCGCCAGGCGGCCCTGCGCCTCGGCTTTCACTATGAGGGGACCTTCCGTCAGGCGCGGGTGGACAAGGGACACAACCGGGATACGGCCTGGTTCTCCGTCATCGACAGCGAGTGGCCCGCCCTGAAAGGGTGCTTCGAGCGCTGGCTGGAGGACGGTAACTTCGACCATGCCGGGCGTCAGCGTCGCCGGCTTTCCGAACTGACCGCCGCCTGCCGCTCTGCGGCGTGTTGAGGGCGGCAGATCACCCGCCGGGACGGGGCGGTTTCCGGTGCCGGGGCTTTGGGTATCCTTCGCACACAAGGCGCCAGATCCGACATCCAGACGCAAGAGGCGCCAGTCATGGCGCCTCTTTTGTTTGTTCAGTCGTGATGATCGCCGATGGGGGCCGCAATCCAGTTCATCAGCCGGACCATGTCCCCGGGGGCCACGCCGACCGAGAGCCCCCGCTTGCCACCGCTCACCAGGATCTCGTCGAAGGCCATGGCGGAGTCGTCCAGCACGGTGGGCAGCAGCTTCTTCTGGGCCAGGGGACTGATGCCGCCCACCTTGTAGC
Organism: Aeromonas sp. s6; assembly: GCF_040907815.1. Taxonomy (NCBI): domain Bacteria; kingdom Pseudomonadati; phylum Pseudomonadota; class Gammaproteobacteria; order Aeromonadales; family Aeromonadaceae; genus Aeromonas; species Aeromonas sp. s6. The sequence continues at coordinate 116,354 of NZ_JBFOCN010000019.1, read as the reverse complement.
CGGTCAGCTTTTCGGCTTCCGCCGGCTTCATCATCTCCACCTTCTTGAGCCCGGTGGCCTTGGCGAGCTGCTTGAGGCTGCACATGCCCGAGGAGGGCACGATGGCCACCACCGCCTGCTTGTCGTGATGGGCGAGCAGGGTCTTGAACACCTGCGCCTCAGGCAGACCCAGCTGGGTAGCGGCATGCTTGCCGAAGTCGTCGTGGGCTTCGCACTCGTAGGGGTAGAGCCTGTGGGGGATCTTGAGCTTTTTCAGCAAGTTGATGGCGGGTGTCATGGGGTCTCCTCGAACCGTGGCAAGGCCAGACAGTCTGCGCCCGGGAGCCGGATGTGGCAAGAACCAGTCTTCACACCCAATCGGGGCCTGTGTTAGCGTAACCGGGTGCCGGATCCTATGATTTGGGCACTTGTCCCCGCATTCCAATGCAATGCGCCGGCGATCGAAAGGAATCGTAGCCATGAATACCACAGCACTTTGCGCTCGCGATATCGACGCGGTGGATCGTTATGAGGCCCTCGCCAGGCTGACCGCCCTTGATCGGGCCTATGGCATGGTCGAGTTCGATCTCGATGGTCGCATGGTGTCGGTCAATCCCCTGTTTTGCGACATGCTGGGCTATCCCCCCGAAGCGCTGGTGGGCCAGCCCCATCTCATGCTCTTGCCGCCGGATCTGCAGGCGGAGCATGATCTCTTCTGGCAGAAGGTATTGGGTGGCGAGATCCAGTCGGGGGAGTTTCGCCGGGTCAGGCAAGGTGGCAGCCCCCTCTGGCTCCATGCCACCTACATGCCCGTGAGCGACGAGGCCGGCACCCTGCTGGGGGTGGTCAAGCTGGCGCACGACATTACCTCGGCGGTGATGGCCAAGCAGCGGGTCGAGCAGCAGAGCCAGCTGTTTGACATCGTGGTGGCCGCGCACCAGAGTTTTCTGCTCGATCGCAATCTCGGCTCCGCCTGCGATACCGTCTTCGAGCGCCTGCTGAGCGTGAGCGAAAGCTCCTATGGTTTCATCGGCATCATCCAGTACGAGGATGGCCGCCCCAGTCTCTATGTCCCCTCCATCTCCAATGTCTCCTGGGATGAGGCGACCCATGCCTGGTATGAGCAGCAGCGCCAGAGCCGGGGCGGGCTCATCTTCAGCAAGCTCGACAACCTGTTTGGGCACGTGGTGACCCACAATACCCTGGTGTGCTGCAACGATCTGCCGAGCCATCCAGCCAGTCGCGGTGTCTCCCCCCGTGGTCATCCGCACCTGGAGAGCTTCCTCGGCATTCCCATCCGCCACAAGGGAGAGGCGATCGGCATGATCGCCCTGGCCAACCGCCCGGGTGGCTTTGACGAGACCCATGTCAGCCTGCTCGAGCCCCTCACCACGGCCCTTGGCACCCTTATCCACGCCCGCAACCTGGAGGATGAGCGCAGCCGCATGGAGCGGGTGCTGCGCTTCAACGCCGAGCACGACTTCTTGACCAAGCTGCCCAACCGCAGCAGCTTCTTCCAGCAGGCCAACGTGCTGCTGGATCACGTCCAGCACCATCCCGCCGAAGGGGAGGCCTGCTGCCTGGCCTTGATAGATATCGACTTCTTCAAGCAAATCAATGATGTATATGGACATCTTGCCGGAGATGCCGTGCTGGCGTCGCTGGCGGGGCTCCTGATGCAGGCGGTGCGCAGCAAGGATCTGGTGGCACGCTTTGGCGGGGAGGAGTTCATCCTGCTGCTGCGGGGCACGACCCTGGAGGAGGCCCACACCATCATGGAGCGCATCCGGCGCCAGGTGGAGCAGCACACCTTCCTGTACCAGCACCAGGCGATCACCGTCACCATCAGCGTGGGGCTCACGCCCTATCAGATGAGTTACAGGCGCATGGATGACTGGCTTCAATGCGTGGACCAGCGACTTTACGAGGCAAAACGTCGGGGTCGCAACCAGGTCTCCTGATGAGGGGCTATATCGCGAAATAAAACAGGGCGCCATCATGGCGCCCTGTTTGTTGTGGATGCTTTTTTCCCTTAGAGGGGGCTGTGCTGGCGGCAATATCGGGATCCCCGTGCCCGGCAGGGACGAAAAAGGGCGCCGGGGCGCCCTTGTTTGCAACGGTCCGGGATCAGCCGGTGTTGCGCATGCCGGCGGCGATGCCGGCGATGGTGACCATCAGCGCCTGATCCAGCTCGGGGTGCAGGGTCTCCGGGTGGTTGCGGGAGCGATTGAGCAGCTCGGCCTGCAGCACGTTGAGCGGGTCGGTGTAGGGGTTGCGCAGCTTGATGGACTCCTTGATCCAGGGCTGATCGTCCAGCAGGTCGCCCTGCGGGCGCAGTTTCAGCACCACTTCGATGGAGTCGGCAAGCTCCTGACGCAGCTGCTTGCCGAGTGCCCACAGGTTCTCCGGCACCAGGCGGGTGTCATAGTATTCCGCCAGCCAGAGGTCGGCCTTGAGGAACACCATCTCCAGCATCTCGAGACGGGTGCGGAAGAAGGGCCACTGGCGGCTCATCTCGTCCAGCACGCTCTTCTGGCCGTCGTCGATGGCCTGTTGCAATCCCTTGTGGGCGCCGAGCCAGGCCGGCAGCATCAGCCGGTTCTGGGTCCAGGCGAAGATCCAGGGGATGGCGCGCAGGCTCTCGACACCGCCGTTGGGCTTGCGCTTGGCGGGGCGGGAACCGAGCGGCAGCTTGCCGAGCTCCATCTCCGGGGTGGCGGCGCGGAAGTAAGGCACGAAGTCCGGGTGACCGCGCACGATACTGCGGTAGTGATCGCAGGAGACAGACGCCAGCTGCTCCATCACGGCGCGCCAGCTCTCTTTCGGCTTGGGCGGCGGCAGCAGGTTCCCCTCCAGCACGGCGCTGGTGTAGAGGTTCAGGCTCTGGATGGCCACCTTCGGCAAGCCGAACTTGAAGCGGATCATCTCCCCCTGTTCGGTGACCCGCAGGCCGCCGCGCAGGGATCCCGGGGGTTGCGACAGGATCGCCTGATGGGCGGGTGCGCCGCCACGGCCGACGGTACCGCCGCGGCCATGGAACAGGGTGAGGCGGATGTTGTTGGCTTCAGCCAGCGCCACCAGGGATTCCATGGCGGCGTACTGGGCCCAGCCTGCGGCCATCATGCCTGCATCCTTGGCGGAGTCGGAGTAGCCGATCATCACGTACTGACGGCCCTGGATGTAACCGCGATACCAGTCCACCGACAGCAGGCGTTCCATCACGGCGGTGCCCGCCATCAGGTCTTCCTGGGTCTCGAACAGCGGGGCAACCGGCATGCGGAACTTGCAGCCAGCTTCCTTCAGCAACAGCTGGACCGCCAAGACATCGGACGGGGCACCGGCCATGGAGATGATGTAGATGCCGAACGCATCGGGGTCGTGCTGGGCGATGACGCGACAGGTGTCGATGGTCTCGCGGGTCTCGGCACTGGGATCCCAGTCGCTCGGGATGAGGGGGCGGCGGGAGTTCAGCTCGCGCAGCAGGAAGGCCTGCTTGTCCTCTTCGCTCCACTCGGCGTAGTCGCCCACACCCAGGTAGCGGGTCAGCTCGGAGAAGACCTGGCCGTGACGCTCGCCATCCTGACGGATGTCCAGCTTGACCAGGTGGATGCCGAAGCAGGCCAGTTTGCGCAGCACGTCCAGCAGCATGCCGTCGGCGATGTTGCCCATGCCGCAGGCATGCAGGGAGTGGTAGCAGAGCTCCAGGGGCTCGCGCAGCTGGGCGGTGCTCTTGACCAGATCCCGGCTCTCGCTCGCCTGGCCCTGTACCTTGGCGGTCAGGTACTCCTGGGTCTCGCGCAGCTGCTCGCGCAGCTCACGCACCAGGGCGCGATAGGGCTCGGGATTGTCGCCGACCCGGGCACGCACGGCGTCGGTGCAATCGGCCATGGAGAGCTCGGAGGTGAGCTCCTTGATGTCCTTGTAGAACAGGCTCACCGCCATCCAGCGGCCCAGCTCCAGCACTTCGGCGGTCACCTTGGCGGTGACGAAGGGGTTGCCGTCGCGGTCACCGCCCATCCAGGAGGTGAACTTGACCGGCGCGGCATCCAGCGGCAGCCGCACACCCAGATGGTGTTGCAGGCGCTCGTCCAGATTGCGCATGAATTCGGGGATGGCCGGCCACAGGCTGTTTTCCACCACGGCGAAGCCCCACTTGGCTTCGTCCACCGGGGTCGGGCGCTGTTCGCGGATCTCGTTGGTGTGCCAGGCCTGGTTGACCAGCTGCTCGATGCGACTCTGGATCTTGTCCCGCTCGCGGGGCAGCAGATCGGAGAGTTCCAGGGCCTCGAGGCAGTCGTTGAGCTGCACGTGCTTGTGGATCAGGGTACGACGGGTCACCTCGGTGGGGTGAGCGGTCAGCACCAGATCGATGTCCAGCTCGCGCACGGCCTGGATGATGGCCTCCTGGGACAGGTTGGAGGCTTTCAGCTTGTCGAACATCTGCTCCAGCGGGTCCGGGGTGCAGACCTGCTCTTCGCAGCGACGGGAGATGGTGTGGAACTGCTCCGCCACGTTCGCTAGGTTGAGGAACTGGCTGAAGGCACGGGCCACGGGCAGCAGTTCGTCATCGGAGAGGGTACGCAGGGTGTCGAGCAGGCGCTCTCTGTCAGCCTCGTTCCCCTTACGGGAAGACTTGGCCAGTTGGCGAATGGTCTCAATCTTGTCGAGGAAGGCCTGCCCCTGATGATCCTTGATGGATTTACCCAGCAGTTGGCCCAACATGCCTACGTTGGCCCGTAGTGCGGCGTACTTTTCGTTCATTCCACATCCTTATTTTGTTGGTGCCTCCTGACCTTCCAGGTGGGAGGCGACCTCACTTATTGTTGTGCGATTACAACATATGCTCCGTCATCTTAGGGGGACAATCTACCCAGATTGTCTGCGCAAGGTCAAATAACAAGCCGATTCAGAACATGTATTTCCCTCACCTGTCCCAAGGCGCCTGTCATGTAACTTACTTACATCCCTATTTGGCTAGACGCAGAAGCGCCGGATCAGGTGCTGCAGCACCGCCGTGGTCGGTTTGACGAACGACAGATCCAGGTATTCATCGGGCTGGTGGGCCTGGGTTATATGGCCTGGGCCCATCACTATGGTCTCGCAACCCAGTTGCTGGATAAAGGGGGCTTCGGTGCAATAGTTCACGGACTCGGCGGCCCGGCCGCTCGCCTTTTCCGCCTCCCGCACCAGCTCGGAGTCATCCTGGCAGGCATAGGCCGGAATGGGTTCGTGCAGGTGCTGCAGGTGCAGGCAGCCGGGCTGGTGGATCTCGATGGGGGAGAGCGCCTCTTTGAGCATGCCCATCAGCTCGTCGGGACCCACCTGCGGGGTGGGACGCATGTCGATGTGCAGCTCGCAGCAGCCGCAGATGCGGTTCGGGCTGTCGCCCCCCTGGATGTAGCCGAGGTTCAGGGTGGGCTGGGGCACGGCGAAGCGATGGTCGGCGTACTTCTCCTTCAGATCCCGCTGCAGCTTGAGCACCTGGCCCATGGCCTGGTGCATGATCTCCATGGCGTTGACGCCGTTGGCGGGATCCGAACTGTGGCCGCTTCGGCCTGTGATGCGAATAGCTTCCGACATGTGGCCCTTGTGGGCCACCACGGGCACCAGCCCGGTGGGTTCGCCGATCACCGCGTAATCGGGTTTGAGTTCAGCTGCGGCGGCGATGGCGCGGGCCCCGGCCATGGTGGTCTCTTCATCGGCGGTGGCCAGGATGCGCAGCGGCTTGCTCAGGGTCTTGAGGTCGACCTCCTTGAGCGCTTCCACGATAAAGGCGAAGAAGCCCTTCATGTCGATGGTGCCGAGCCCGTACAGGCGGTTGCCCTCTTCGGTCACCTTGAAGGGGTCTTTGGTCCAGGCTCCTTCATCGAAGGGAACCGTATCCGTGTGGCCCGCCAGCAGCAGCCCCCCTTCTCCCTGACCATAGGTCGCCACCAGGTTGAACTTGCCCGGCAGATCCGGCAGGGCCGTGACCTCGCACTGGAACCCAAGCTGGCCGAACCAGTCGGCCAGCAGCCGGATCACCGCCTCGTTGCTCTGATCCCAGCGAGTATCCGTGCTGCTGATAGAGGGAATCGCAATAATATTCTTATAAAGTGAAAAAAAATCCAGTTTGGCCATCAGCTCCTCCTTGCGTCCCCGGAGTGTTTCTGTTAGAAAATACAAATGCAAAGTGAGTGCATGAATATTCTGTTCGAGTGCTCATCGACAAGGCCTCTAGTTGTAAGGGAAAGTTAATGTTCTGTCACCTGATCTGTAACCGACGACGCATATCCGCCTGAATTGCCCCTCCGCACTCGTTGCATCAAAGGGGCGATAGCCGACCCCTTGCACCGCAGCACCATGCTGTGAATTTCGAACCCAGACTTGGAATACTCAAACATGCTTAAGACCGTTATCGTCGGTGCCAGTGGCTACGCGGGGGCCGAACTGGCCGCTCTGGTCCAGAACCATCCACAACTCGAGCTGTTCGGCCTCTATGTTTCCGCCGGCAGCCAGGACGCCCACAAGCGCTTCTCTTCCCTGCATCCCCAGTGGGTGGGCAAGCTGGATCAGCCGCTGCTGCCCCTGGACGAAGACGGCATGACCCGGATCCTGACCCAGGCCGATCTGGTGGTGCTGGCCACTGCTCACGAGGTGAGTGCAGAACTCGCGCCCAAGTTCCTGGCCAAGGGGTTGCCGGTGTTCGATCTCTCCGGTGCCTTCCGGGTCAACGATCAGCAGTTCTACTCCTCCTTCTACGGCTTCACCCACGAGAATGAGCAGTGGCTGGAGCAGGCCGCCTACGGTCTGGCCGAGTGGAATGCCGATGCCGTCAAGGCCGCCCAGCTGATTGCCGTGCCGGGATGCTACCCGACCGCCTCCCTGTGCGCCCTCAAGCCGCTGCAACAGGCCGGGCTGATTGCCCAGGGATGGCAGCCCATCATCAATGCGGTTTCCGGCGTCTCCGGGGCCGGTCGCAAGGCCGCCATCAACACCAGTTTCTGCGAAGTGAGCCTCAATCCCTACGGCACCTTCAATCACAGGCACCAGCCGGAGATCAGCCACCACCTCGGCAAGGAGGTGCTGTTCCAGCCCCACCTCGGCAACTATGTGCGGGGCATCCTGGCCACCATCTATGTGCAACTGGCTGAAGGGGTGACGCAGACCCAGGTGGATCAGGCCTACCTCAAGGCCTACGAAGGCAAGCCGCTGGTACGCCTCACCGGCCAGATGCCCTCCATCCGCGGCGTGGCGAGCACGCCCTACTGCGACATCGCCTGGCAGCAGCAGGGCAACATGCTGGTGGTGGTTTCTGCCATCGACAACCTGCTCAAGGGGGCCGCCTCGCAAGCCATGCAGTGCATAAATATCAAGTTTGGTTTTGAACCGGCCACCGGCCTGATTTAACGCTTTAAGAAAGGATCGAGAAGATGGACAAGCAGACGCTGGTAATCAAGTTGGGTGGTGCCCTGATCGAGAACGACGAGGCCCTGACCGCCCTGTTCGCCACCCTGAAGACCTTCCTGGATGATCAGCACCGTCCTCTGGTGCTGGTGCACGGTGGTGGCTGCCTGGTGGACGACCTGCTCAAGGGGTTGGGCATGACCTCCACCAAGAAGAACGGCCTGCGGGTGACCCCGTTCGAGCAGATCCCCGTGATTGCCGGTGCCCTGGCCGGGACCGCCAACAAGATGATGATGGCCAAGGCCATCTCCACCGGCATTCCTGCTGTGGGTCTGTGCCTCGCCGACGGCGGTCTGTGCCAGGTGACCCAGCTCGATCCGGATCTCGGTGCGGTCGGTGACTGCAAACCGGGCAACCCGGCGCTGGTGGCCGGCATCCTGGGGCAGGGCTTCCTGCCGGTGGTGAGCTCCATCGGCATTACCGCCGACGGACAGATGATGAACGTCAATGCGGATCAGGCGGCCACCGCCATCGCCGAAGCGCTGGGCGCCGATCTGGTGATGCTGTCGGATGTGAGCGGCATTCTGGATGGCAAGGGCAAGCTGGTGCCGCAACTGGACAAGCAGAGCGCGCTGGACCTGATGGAGAAGGGCGTTATCACGGACGGCATGGCCGTCAAGGTGAAAGCCGCCCTGCACGCCGCAGAAACCCTGGGCAAGCCGGTCTGTGTCGCCAGCTGGCGCTACCCGGATCAGCTGCTCAAGCTGCTGGCTGGCGGCGCTGTTGGCACCCAGGTCACCCTCTGATCTCCACCGGGAAAAGGACAATCCGATGCAACATCTTCTGAAAGACAGTGATTTAAGCAAGGCCCAGATCGAGGCGCTGCTGGCGCTTGGTAAAGCGGTCAAGGCCGATCCGAAGAAATACAGCCAGGCCCTGGCGGGCAAGAGCGTGGTCACCCTGTTCGAGAAGCCCTCCCTGCGTACCCGGGTCACCTTCGACATCGGCATCGCCAAACTGGGTGGTCACAGCGTCTATCTGGATCAGCAGAACGGCGCGCTCGGCAAGCGGGAGTCGGTGAAGGATTTCGCCAGCAACCTGTCCCGCTGGTGTGATGCCATCGTCGCCCGGGTGTTCGATCACCAGACCCTGGTCGAGCTGGCCGAGTTCGGCTCGGTGCCTGTGGTCAACAGCCTGTGCAACCTCTACCACCCCTGCCAGGGGCTGGCGGATTTCATGACCATCAGCGAGCACTACAGCGATCTGGCCAAGGTGAAGCTGGCCTATCTCGGCGATGGCAACAACGTGAGCCACTCCCTGCTGCTGCTGGGGGCGACCCTCGGCACCGACGTGACCCTGGTCTGCCCGAAAGGTCATGGCCCGGATACCCAGATCTTCCTGCAGGCCCAGGCGCTGGCAGCTCAATCTGGCGCGACCATACATATCAGCGATGATGTCGCGGATATCGAAGGCTTTGACGTGGTTTATACCGATACCTGGGTTTCCATGGGTGACAACACACCAATGGAGCAGGTAAAAGATATCTTCATGCCTTATCAGATCAACCAGGCCCTGCTCGATCGGACCGGCATCCAGCACGTGCTGCACTGCCAGCCGGCCCACCGGGAGCTGGAGATCACCTCGGAGGTCATGGACGGCCCAGCCTCCCTCATCATGGATGAGGCAGAAAACCGGATGCATATCCAGAACGCCGTGCTGCTGACCCTGTTCGGACAGGGCCAGAAGTAATCCGGCAACCGACCCGGAATCACCCCTTTTTATCGAATCATCACGGAGAGAAGTAAATGAGCGGAATCAACAAGATCGTACTGGCTTACTCGGGCGGACTGGATACCTCGGCCATCATTCCCTGGCTGAAGGAGCACTATGACGCTGAAATCATCGCCTTCGTCGCCGACGTGGGCCAGGAGCGTGACGATCTGGAAGGGATCGAGCAGAAGGCCATCGCCTCCGGCGCGGTCAAGTGCATCGTCAAGGATCTGCGGGAAGAGTTCGTCAAAGAGTATGTCTACCCGACCCTGAAGACCGGCGCCGTCTATGAAGGCACCTACCTGCTGGGTACCTCCATGGCCCGTCCGGTGATCGCCAAGGCGATGGTCGAGGCTGCCCTGGCGGAAGGGGCTGATGCCATCTCCCACGGTTGCACTGGCAAGGGCAACGACCAGGTGCGGTTCGAAGGGGCGGTAGCTGCCCTGGCTCCCCAACTGAAAGTGATCGCCCCGTGGCGGTTGTGGGACATGCGTTCCCGGGAAGATCTGCTGGCCTATCTGGAAGCCCGCAACATCCCCTGCAAGGCGACCCTGAAGAAGATCTACAGCCGCGACGCCAACGCCTGGCACATCTCCACCGAGGGTGGCGAGCTGGAGAGCACCTGGAACGAGCCGTCCGAAGCCGTCTGGCAGTGGACCGTCTCTGCAGAGGATGCCCCGAACGAGCCGGAATACGTCAAGCTGACCGTGGCCAAGGGCGAAGTGGTCGCCGTTGACGACCAGCCGCTCAGCCCGCACCAGATCCTGACCACCCTGAACGAACGTGCTGGCAAGCACGGCGTGGGCCGGATCGACATCACCGAGAACCGGATGGTGGGCATGAAGTCCCGTGGCTGCTACGAGACCCCGGGTGGTACCGTGATGGTTGCCGCACTGCGCGCCGTGGAAGAGCTGGTACTGGACAGACCGACCCGCGCCTGGCGGGAAAAGCTGGGTGCCGAGTTCTCCCACCTGGTGTATGACGGTCGCTGGTTCACCCCGCTGTGCAAGGCCATTGTCGCCTCCGCCAACGCCATCGCCGAGGAGCTCGACGGTGAAGTGGTGCTGAAGATGTACAAGGGTCAGGTCACCGCGGTGCAGAAGAAGTCGCCGAACAGCCTCTACTCCGAAGACTTCGCCACCTTCGGTGCCGACGAAGTGTACGACCAGAGCCATGCCGAAGGCTTCATCCGTCTCTACACCCTGGCGAGCCGGATCCGCGCCATGAAAGAGCAGCATCAAGCCATCGGTGGCGACCATACCCACGGCTAAGCAAGCGCTATCACCCGTTGATACGAGGGGGCATGGCCCCCTCTTTTACAGGCAGAGAGGCCCTTTGCCATCCTCATCGGGTGTGACAAGAGCGGCTGCGCCCTGGCCGCTTCTGTGAGATAACAGGCTCGCAGAAAAACAGGGCAAGATTTCAAGTTCGACGGCGCAAGGGGCCGCCGACAACGCATTCAAGGAGAGCAGTATGGCACTTTGGGGTGGACGCTTCAGTCAGGGAGCCGATAGCCGGTTCAAGCAGTTCAACGATTCGCTGCGGTTCGACTACCGTCTGGCGGAGCAGGATATTCAAGGCTCCATGGCTTGGGCCAAAGCGCTGGTCAAGGTGGGGGTGTTGACCGAGGGTGAACAGGGCAAGCTGCAGCAGGCGATGGAGGTACTGCTCGCCTCCGTGCAGCAGGATCCCCAGCAGATCCTGAACTCGGACGCCGAAGACATCCACTCCTGGGTCGAGAGCCAGCTCATCGACGCCGTCGGCGCCCTTGGCAAGAAGCTGCACACCGGTCGCTCGCGCAACGATCAGGTCGCCACCGACCTTAAACTCTGGTGCAAGGCACAGGGCGAACTGCTGCTCGGCTCCATCACCGCCCTGCAACAGGGGTTGGTGGCCTCCGCCCGTGCCAACCAGGCCGCGGTGCTGCCGGGTTACACCCACCTGCAGCGTGCCCAACCGGTCACTTACGCCCACTGGGCCCTGGCCTATGTGGAGATGCTGGAGCGGGACCATTCCCGTCTGCAGGATGCCCTCAAGCGCCTCGACACCAGCCCGCTTGGCTGCGGCGCCCTGGCGGGCACCGCCTATGCCATCGACCGCGAAGCCCTGGCGCTCGACATGGGCTTTGCCGGCGCTACCCGCAACAGCCTGGATTCGGTCTCCGATCGGGATCACGTGGTGGAGCTGATGCACGTGGCGTCCCTCTCCATGACCCACCTGTCGCGCTTTGCCGAAGATCTCATCTTCTACAACACCGGCGAGGCGGGCTTTGTCGAGCTGTCTGACGCCGTCACCTCCGGCTCGTCTCTGATGCCCCAGAAGAAGAACCCGGACGCGCTGGAGCTCATTCGTGGCAAGACCGGCCGGGTGGTCGGCGCCCAGATGGGCATGCTGATGAGCCTCAAGGCGCTACCGCTGGCCTACAACAAGGACATGCAGGAAGACAAAGAGGGGCTGTTCGACGCCCTCGATACCTGGCACGACTGCCTCGACATGGCGGCGCTGGTGCTCATCGATCTGAAGGTCAATGGCGAGCGCACCATGGCAGCGGCCCAGGGCGGCTACGCCAACGCCACCGAGCTGGCGGACTATCTGGTGGCCAAGGGGATTCCGTTCCGTGAGGCGCACCATATCGTCGGCGAGACCGTGGTCTATGCGATCCAGGTGAAAAAGCCCCTGGAAGAGCTCTCCCTCCCCGAGTTCCAGCGCTTCAGCCCCGTGGTGGGGGAGGATGTTTACCCGAACCTGGAGCTGGAAGCGACTCTGGCCAAGCGGGTTGCCAAGGGAGGCGTCGCTCGCGAGCAGATAGAGGCAGCCCTCACCGCCGCCGAGGCCTGGCTGGCCAAACGGGCGGGTTAAGCCAAGCGGCTCGCCATGGGAACAAGAAGGCAGAACGGCGACCCCAGGGTTGCCGTTTTTTTATGGGTACGCCTCGGCGCCGTGGGGCGCGTTGACCAGGCGCTGTTCAGCCCCTGTGTCCGGCGCTGGCATGATGCACGGCGTCCGTGAGCAGTCGTTGCAACTGGCTCCTGGCCTCGTCGGTTTCATGGCTGGCAGTGAGCAGCACCACCCCCAGGGTGCCCGGTGAGGGCAGCACGCCGCCGAGGGTGGCGAGACTGGCCGGCATGCCGATGGGGGAACGCACCGTGATCCCTAGCCCGGCCTGCACGGCGGCCCAGATCCCGCCCAGGCTCTGGCTGGTGAAGGCAATCCGCCAGGGGATCCCGGCATCGTCGAGGGCGCGGATGGCCCGTGCCCGCATCAGGCAGGGGGCATCGAAGAGCACCAGGGGCAGGGGCTCCCCGCGCGCGAGCAAAGGGGCGGGGTCCCACTCGGGGTGGGCAATCCAGGCCAGTTGCACCACCTCGATGAGGGGAAGATCCTCCCGCTCTCCCTGTGGCTGCCAGGCGAGAGCCATGTCGAGGGTGCCCTCCCTGATCCCCTGCACCAGGGCCCCGTTGCGATCGATGCGGGTTGTCATGCGCAGGGCCGGGTGCTGACGACAGAGGGGCCCCAGCACGGCGGGGAGCAAGGATTCGCCGAAGTCCTCCTGCACCCCGAGCCGGATCTCCCCTTGCAGCAGTTCCCCTTTGAGGGCGAGCACGGCTTCGTCATTGAGCGCCAGCAGCCGCTTGGCGTAGCCCAGCAGGCGCTCACCGCTGGCCGTCGGCACCAGGTGACGTCCCTGCTTCATGACCAGATCGGTGCCGCACTGCTGTTCGAGTTTTTTCAACTGGGCGCTGACCGCCGAGGTGGAGCGGCACAGCCGCTGCGCCGCCAGCGCAAAGCTACCGCACTCCAGCCCCAGCACGTAGCTGCGCAGGGCATCGAGATCCAGGCTAGGGGGAAGGGGTGACATAACTATCCTTATAATCGGGATGATTGGTCTTGAATATTTCGATTTTTTAAATTGTAGCAGTGAGGGAGAGTGGCTTCATCCACCAAGGAGATTGCCATGACACCCGATGTTCCCGATCGCGCCACCCTGGCGCAGCTTGCCCCCCGACTCGCCCGACTGGCGGAAGAGACGCTGTTTGGCGATATCTGGCAGCGCCCCACCCTCTCGGCCCGCGAGCGCAGCCTGATCACCCTGGCCATCCTGGCGTCACTGGGCCGGGTGCAACAACTGCCCTGGCATATTGCATTCGCCCGGCAAAACGGCCTGTCCCGGGATGAGCTGGAAGAGCTGTTCACCCATCTTGCCTTCTACGCCGGTTTGCCCGCCGCAGTGACAGCCGTGGGTTATCTGCCCCCCCGCGAGGAGGTGACCCCATGCCGCTGACCCGTATCACCCTGTGCGAGGGGATGAGCGACGGACACCTGCAGCAACTCAGCGCCCTCTACCACCAGACCCTGGTGGAGGTGTTCGAGGTGCCGCCGAAGGATAAATTCCAGATCCTCGAGATCTTGCCTGCCAGTGCGCTCATCTATGACCCCCACTACCAGACCGGCCGCCGGGACCAAGGTTTCATCCTCTTCCAGATCCTGGCGGGCAAGGTGCGCAGCACCGCGACCAGGGAGCGGCTTTATGCACGTCTCGCCGAGCGCCTTGAGGCCGAGCTTGGGATCCACCCCGACAACCTCATGGTGGTGATCCAGCAGACCGATGCCGAGGCGTGGAGTTTCGGCCAGGGCCGGATGTTCAGACAGGAGGTGGCCTCATGATCGCCATGCACTACCGATTCACCCTGCCCGCAGACTACGACATGGCGCTGATCGAGCAGCGGATCGCCAGCAATGGCGCCAGACTGGACGGCTTTCCCGGTCTGTTGTTCAAGGCCTATCTCTACAGCCGTCAGGACGATGGGGCCCTGCCGGGGCAGGAGAACCGCTATGCCCCCTTCTATGTGTGGCACAGCGCCGAGGCGATGCACCGATTCCTGGCAAGCGAGGGATTCGCGGCGCTCACCCGGCATTTCGGCTGGCCCCGCATCGAGACCTGGCATCTGCTGCGGGCGCCGGATCCGGCCTCCCTCGACGGGGCTTGCATGGCCAGGCTGCGGCGCACCAAGGTCGCTTCCCACGGCCAGCTGGCCGACCTGCACGGCGAGGCCATGGTGAGCGGCTGGGATCTCACCCGATGGGAATGGCTGGAGGCGGATTTTCTCCCGTCCCTCTCATCGCCCTTGCCTGCCGGGGGCGAGATCTACCGTATTGGCTATCTGGCGAAGGGGGGCGGGGTGTAAAGCGGAATTATCTTTGTCATTGATGTTGTTTTTCCATTCACTTGGGCTGTTAAAGTGATATTCGCATCGTGAACATAGGGTGTTATATCGCGCTTGTGGATGATGATGTGGCATTGCGGCCACCTGCGGCAATGAACTGGCTCAGTGGGGCACATTCAGGGTGACGGCCCGCGCCGGGCAGGGCATGATCCCGCTGCAATGCGTATGGACGCGTCAACCGGATCAAGGAGTTCCCATGTACCTGCCACCCCATTTCGCCGTTACCGACCCCGAGGCGCTGCACCAGCTGATGCAGGCGAACCCCCTGGGGGCCCTGATCACCTGTGGTGAAGGGGGGCTGGATGCCAACCACCTGCCGTTCGAGTTCGATGGGGCGCAGGGGGCCTACGGTGTGCTGCGGGCCCATGTGGCCCGCAACAACCCACTCTGGCAGGAGGTGAAAGACGGCGACAAGGTGCTGGTGATCTTCCGCGCCGCCGAGGGTTATATCTCCCCCAGCTGGTATCCGGGCAAGCAGGTGCATCACCAGCAGGTGCCCACCTGGAACTATGCCGTGGTGCACGCCCATGGCCGTATCCGGGTGAGGGACGATGCCCGCTTCGTGCGTCGCTTGCTCGCGACCCTGACCCGTACCCACGAGGCGGGAGAGTCCATTCCCTGGAAGATGGCGGATGCACCGAGAGACTATCTCGAGACCATGGTGCAGGCCGTGGTGGGCATAGAGATCGAGGTTGAGCGGCTGGTCGGCAAGTTCAAGCTGGGTCAGAACAAGGAGGCGGCGGATCGCCTGGGAGCGGCCAATGCCCTGCAGGATCGCGGGCAGACCGCGCTGGCCGGCGCCATGCTGAACCCGCCCCCTTCACAGCCCTAGCGTGGCACCCAGGGAGCTGCCCGACAAAAACGGCAACCTAATGGTTGCCGTTTTTCATGGTTCCACACCCGCTCATGCGCTGGCATTGAGCAGCTTGCCGACACCTTCCCCCGGGCCCTGGGTCAGGGTCTGCTTGAAGGCGTAGAGCAGCTGATCGAGGTTGAGGTCGCTGTTGCCGAGGGAGCCCTTGAGGGTGTCGAGCTCGCTCTGCAGCGCATCGAGGCGGGTGCTCTGGGTGCCGTCTGCCAACTGGGTGCGGGCGGCATCGATGGCCTGGGGCAGGGGCTGGCCCGAGGATTCCTGGCCCAGGGTCTGCATCAGCGCCCCCATGAAGTGGTTGATGGCAGGGCTGTTCTGCTCGCTGTCAGCCTCCTGGATGCCAAGGCGCTGGAACAGGCTCTGTACCGTGGGGGCAAGCTGCTCTTCCTGCACGGCAGGCTCGGTCTGGGCGGGCGGCGTGCCGTCGCCCAGCAGCTTGCTGCCGAGCTTGATGGCAAGGGAGGCGAGGGGAAGCAGGGTGCCGATGGCGATCATGATGTCACTCTCCGTACGACTGATGTCATGACGGAGCAGGGAACGGGCCAGCTTGGCGAGCATTCAGCCGAAAAATGGCAGGGGATTGATCCTGCTGTGAATTTCGTTTTTGCCAGGCAGAGGGCGAGCGGGTGCGAACGGGGGCGGCGGCAAACCCTTGCAGCCCGGGGGCTGGTTGGCTTGCCACCCGGCTTGCCGGATCAGAGATCCTTGAACGGGCGGCGTTTCTCCTCCTCGATGACGATGGCCTCCAGATTGGCGATGCGCTCCTGCAACTCCTTGATGATCATGTCCTGCTTGCCAAGACGGTCGGTAATGCGGGCATCCCCCATCTGGTAGCGGGCGCGCTTGGTGAGATAGCTGAACGACACGCTGATAAAGACGATCAGAACGATACCTGTCCACATGGTCATGAATGACTCCTTTCAATATTTGAACGAGAGGATCTGTCTCCCGTGCTGTCGTTGTCTCATACCCGACCTTGGGCGGCAATGCCTGCCTGGTTGTTCAGAGCGGCCAGATCGGCCAGCCGAGCCAGATCCCGAGCAGCAGCAACTGCCCCCAGACGATGGCCCAGAACCGCAGGCGGTAGCTCCCCTTCTGGGTCTTGTGGCGCAGCCACTGGCGGGCGACCAGGGCGCCGGGCCAGCCGCCGCACAGCTCAAGCAGGTGCAGGCGGGCCTCGGGCACGCGCCAGCCGCCACGAATGGCCTGGCGCTTGTCCCAGGCGTAGGCAGCCAGGGTCAGCAGGCTCATCAGCAGGATCAGGGCTAGCGGCCACCAGTTGGCGTCCCGCACCCCGAGCCAGCCTGCCCAGCCCAGGGGCAGCAGGGCCAGCACCATCATGATAGGCACGCCGGATCCCGGGTCTCGTCCGGGCTTAACGTGCGGATCACCCGGGCCGGATTGCCCACCGCCAGGGAGTCCGCCGGGATGTCCCGGGTCACCACGGCGCCAGCCCCTATGATGGAGCGCGGCCCTATGGTGACGCCTGGGCAGATGATGGCTCCGCCGCCAATCCAGCAGTCATCGCCGATCCGCACCGGCTTGTTGTAAGCGGTCCAGTTGCGTCGCTCCAGATGATCCATGGTGTGGGTGGCGGTGTAGATCTGCACGTTGGGGGCCAGCAGCACATGGTTGCCGATGTGCACCTCGCCCACGTCGAGTATGGTGACGTTGAAGTTGAAGAAGGTCTTCTCGCCGATGTGGATGTTGCGGCCGAATTCGCAGGTGAAGGGGGTGCTGATCCAGCAGGAGTCGGGGCAGTGGGCGAAGAGGTCACGGCAGATCTGCTGGCGCAGGACGTGATCCCCCGCCGGTGAGGCGTTGAGTCGGCTCAGCAGCGCCTGGCCGCGAATGCGGTCGTTCGCTATCTCCTCGCTCTGGCTGTCCAGGGCGCCCCCCGCCAGTACCTTGTCCCAGTCGCTTGCCATGGTCATCTCCTCCTGCTGCAAGAGGGGGCAGTATACGCGACAAGGGGAGGGGGTGTCAGAGTGCCGGGCCCGTCAGGTGATCCCCGTCATCCTGTCATCACGCCATCACGCCATCACGTCACAGGACAAGGGGCAGGATGAGCAGGATGGAGACGAGGTAGGGGAGCAAGACCCGCCGCCCCAGGCTGCGTCCGCCAATCACCAGTGCCAGCACCCCTTTCACCAGGGAGTTGACCAGCCCGGCGAGCAGTATGCCCCTGGCCGCCACCTCCAGGGCCAGCTCCTTCTGGGCGAGCTGGGAGAGGGAGAGGGTGATGGCGTCCACGTCGGTGATGCCGGAGACCAGCGACAGCAGATAGACCCCGGAGTTGCCCACCTTGCTTTGCAGCAGGGTGGCCATGAAGCCGATGAGGGCGAGCAGCAGACCGAACTTGATGGCGGTGGCGAGATCCAGCGGGTTGCGGGTTTCGGGCTGTACCGGGCCGTCCGGCATCTCTTCCCGCTGGCGCCAGAACCAGAAGGCAAAGCCGTAGACGATGGCTGCCAGCAGCAGCAGGGGGGCGGCCAGACGCAGCGCCAGCTCTCCGTGGATGATCAGCACCAGTGCCAGCAGCCTGAGCCACATGGTGGCTCCCGCCAGCAGAATGCCGGTGGCCAGCAGCCGCTCCAGCCCTCCCTGCTCCTTGTTGAGGCGGGCAAATTGCAGGGTGAGGGCGGTGGAGGAGGCGAGCCCCGCCAGCATGCTGGTGAGCACCAGCCCGGAGCGGGTGCCGAGCAGGCGCACCGCGAAGTGACCACAGAACGAGATGCCGGCGATCATCACCACCATGAGCCAGATCTTGAAGGGATTGAAGGCATTGAGGGGACCCATCTCGGTATCGGGGAGCACCGGCAGCAGCACCAGGGAGATAAGCAGAAAGCGCAGGGTGGCGTGAAACTCCATTTCGCTCAAGAACAGCATCCCCTGCTGGATCTTGCCCTTGAGCCCCATCAGGAGGGCCGCCAGCACGGCGCAGGCCACCGCCTCGCTCGGGCTCTGCAGCACCGACATCAGCCCCAGCAGGTAGGTGAGCACCATGGCTACCGAGCTGGTGAGGCCGAACTCCCCCTGCCAGCGCTGGGCCAGCCAGACCGAGAGGCCGCACCCCGTCACCACGGTCAGCAGACCGAGCAGGGCCAGCCAGGCGCCCAGGGTGGGCAGCAGCAGGGCGCAGACCCCGCCGAGCAGACCGATGAGGCCATAGGTGCGCATCCCGGCGATGCGCTGGTTGTCTCCGAGCTGGCGCACCTGCCAGCCCCGCTCCAGCCCGATGATGAGTCCGATGGCCAGGGACACCAGGGCGCCGTAGACAGGCTCGGCCTCTATCCACATGGGTTTCTCCTCCCGCTGCCGTTTCAGTGAGGATGGCACAGGGCATCCCGGGGCAGGGGGAGCTGGCTCACAGAGCGGGTGTCCCGCCTGCCGGGGTCTTGCAAACAAAAAAAAGGCGCCACCTGGAGGGGGCGCCTGGAAAGGTCAAACCTTGCGGTTTGCAGACCAACGGAACCAAAGATCACACACTTCACACTCAGCACTGCTGTGGGGGCAGGGCTCAACCCTGCCACTTGCCTCCTTCCACTATCACGTCGTTGGGATCGGTATCGGCGCTCAGTTTGTCGCGCACATACTGGTCGTAGAGTTTCAGCAGGTACTTCTCTTCCCCCAGCTTGGCGAGACGGTCGTTGACCCAGTCACGCAGCTCGATATTGCCCTTCTTCACCGCCGGCGCGATGGGGTCTTCCGAGCCCAGCTTCTCGGGCAGCACCCGATAGCCCGGGTTCTCCTTGGCCCAGCTGAACAGCACCAGGTTGTCCTGGGCATAGGCATCGCCGCGGCCCTGGGCCAGGGCCTGCAGGGATTCGGTGTTCTTCTCGAACTTGAGCACCTTCCAGTCCGGGTGGTTGCGGGTCAGCCAGATGTCGGCCGTGGTGCCGGTGGTGACGATAAGCCGCTTGCCGGCCAGATCGTCGAGCTTCTTGGCGTCGCTGCCTTCCGGCACCAGCACCTGCACCGCGACCTTGAGGTTCGGGTTGGTGAAGTCCACCACCTGCCGCCGCTCCGGGGTCACCGTCATGTTGGCGAGGATCAGATCCACCTTGTCGCTCTGCAGGAAGGGAATGCGACTGGCGGGCTCCACCGCCACGAACTCGACCTTGTTCTCGTCCCCCAGCAGATCCTTGGCGAAGCGGCGGCCGAGATCGGTGTCAAAGCCGACGTAGTTGCCCTTCTCGTCCACATAGCCAAACGGCGGCTTGTCGGTGAAGACACCGACGATGAGCTTGTCCCGCGCCTTGATCTTGGCGAGGGAACCGTCTTCTGCCTGGGCGGCGCCGCTGGCGAGGCCCAGGCCGATGAGGGCGCTAAACAGGACCGAGGTAATTATCTTCATGCTGACTCCTTTCGTTTGCTGACAGTTGTATAAGAAAACTTGGCGAGGAACTGGCGCGCACGCTGGCTGCGCGGGCTCTCGAAAAACTGATGGGGGGCGGCCTGCTCCAGGATGTGGCCACCGTCCATGAAGACGATGCGATCCGCCACCGCCTGGGCGAACGCCAGCTCGTGGGTGACGATGAGCAGGGTCATGCCGCTGCCGGCGAGATCCCGGATCACCTCCAGCACCTCCTGTACCATCTCGGGATCCAGCGCTGCGGTCACCTCGTCAAACAGCATCACCTGGGGGTTCATGCACAGGGCCCGCACGATGGCGATGCGCTGCTGCTGGCCGCCGGAGAGCTGGCGCGGATAGTCATGGCGCCGCTCCCACAGACCGATGCGGGTCAGCAGCTGCTCCGCCTGCAGCAGGGCCTCCTGCCGCTCCCGCTTCTGCACCTGCACAGGGCCGAGCAGCACGTTCTCCAGCACCGTCAGGTTGGGGAAGAGGTGATAGCTCTGGAACACCATGCCGATGCGCTGGCGAAGCCGCTGCCAGTCGGTGCTGGCATCCAGCAACTCTCCGTCGAAGCGAATGTCGCCCCCCTGAATGGGTTCGAGCCCGTTGAGGGTGCGCAGCAAGGTGCTCTTGCCACAACCGCTTGGCCCCAGGATGACAATCACTTCCCCGGCGTTCACCGTGAGGCTGACCTCGTCCAGTACCCGGTGTTGGCCGAATTGTTTGCTGACAGCATTGAGCTCAAGCAGAGGTGTCATACCGCATTACCCCATTGTTGCTCCAGCCGGCGCGAGGCGAGCGAGAGCGGATAGCAGACCAGAAAAAAGAACAGGAACAGCAGACCGTAGATAAGCAGCGAGCCATAGGTGCGCTCGATGATCTGCTGGCCCACCTTGATCACCTCCACCACCCCGATCAGCACCGCCAGGGAGCTGGTCTTGATGATGCGGGTGTAGATGTTGATGGTCGGCGGCGTCAGCCGTTGCAGCGCCTGGGGCAGCAGCACGTGGCGATAGAGCTGCCAGCGGGAGAGCCCGAGCGCCAGGCCAGCCTCCTGCTGGCCGCGGGCGAGGGAGTTGAGGCCGCCGCGAACCACTTCGCCTACCTCGCTGGCGCCCCACAGGGCCAGCACCAGCACGGCGCACCAGAAGGCCGGGATATCCAGGCCAAAGAAGATCGGCAGCCCGAAGAAGAAGAGGTAGAGCCAGACCAGCACGGGCACCACCCGAAACAGCTCCAGATAGACCCGCAGCACGACCCGAGTCAGCCTTCCCCCTTGCTGGGCCAGCACGCCGTAACCGACCCCGCCCAGGGTGGCGAACAGGATGGCGAGCAGGGAGATGGCGAGGGTCTGGCCCGCGCCCACCGCCAGCAGCGGCAGCGCCTGCGCCAACTGCTCAGTGACCGGACTGGCCATAGTGATCCCTCCTTTCTTGTGCATGGGTGGCGAGTGACGGCGGCAGCAGGACAATAGGTGCCTTCATCAGTTGCTCAATGACCGAACTGACCATGTTGCAGCCTCCTTTCAACGACGCGCAGGGCAAGGGAGAGCGGCAGAAAGATCAGCACGCACATCAAGGTCAGCACCGCCAGCATCTCGTAGGTCTTGTAGTAGAGGGCGATGTAGTTCTTGGTGGTGTAGAGGAGCTCGGGCACCGCCACCGCCGAAGCCACCGTGGTCTCTTTGAGCAGAAAGATGAAGTTGGCAAACAGCGCCGGCAGGCTGGCGAGCCAGGCCTGGGGCAGCTGGACGTGGCGCAGCAGCTGCCAACGGGAGAGGCCGATGGCCCGGCCTGCTTCCAGCTGGCTGGGGGGGATTGCCTGAACGCCTGCCCGCAGCGCCTCGGTGAGGTAACCGCCACCGAGGAAGGTCATGGCGATCACCGCCGTGGCAAAGCCGGAGAGCGAGATGCCGAGCGCCGGCAGCCCGAAGTAGAGAAAGAACAGCTGGATCAAGAGCGGCGTGTTGCGGGCCAGCTCCACATAGGCGCGGATCACCCCGTTCAGCCAGGGCTTGTGCAGGCTTTGCAGCGTCACGTTGAGTATCGCCACGGCGAGCGAGGTGAGGATCACGATGGCGCCGAGCTGCAAGGTGACCCAGACCGATTGGCCGAACGTCGGCAGGGTAGTGAGAACAAAGGACCAGTCGAAGCTCATGCCGGGATCCTCCCGTCGCGGCGCAGCCGCTGGGGCACGACCGTGATGGCGTCAGGGTACTTGATGCCGGCGCCGGTGTTGAGCACCACCACCCGCTCGCCCCCCTGTATCCAGCCAGCTTCCCGCAGCTGGCGGGCGGCGGCGAAGGCGGCCGCCCCTTCCGGGCAGACGAAGCTGCCTTCGCGCGCGGCGAGTTGACGGATCTCGCGCTGGATGGCGCCATCGTCCACCGCGACGGCGCACCCCTCGGTGCGATAGAGGGCGTCCAGCACCAGAAAGTCCCCCAGCGCCTTGGGCACGTTGATGCCAAAAGCGAGGGTCTGGGAATCGGGCCAGAAGCGCGATTCGCGCTCCCCCTGCTGCCAGGCCTGGACGATGGGCGCGCAGCCGCTCGCCTGCACCGCCACCAGTCGCGGCAGCGGCCCCTTGACCCAGCCCAGCTCCTGCAACTCCCGCAGCGCCTTGTAGATGCCGATGAGACCAACCCCGCCGCCGGTGGGGTAGAGGATGACGTCCGGCAGGGTCCAGCCGAGCTGCTCTGCTATCTCCAGCCCCATGGTCTTCTTGCCCTCGATGCGATAGGGCTCCTTGAGGGTGGAGGCATCGAACAGCCCCTGCTCGGCCACCGCCTCGGCCACCTGGCGACCGGCGTCGCTGATGAGGCCATCCACCAGATAGAGGCGGGCACCGGCCAGCGAGGTCTCCAGTCTTGTGATGGCGGGTGCCGCCTGGGGCATGACTATGGTGCTGCGCAAGCCGGCGCGGGCGCCATAAAGCGCCCAGGCCGCACCGGCGTTGCCGTTGGTGGGCATGGCGAAGTGGGTGATGCCGAGCTCCCGGGCGCGGGAGACGCCGACCGCGGCGCCGCGGGCCTTGAAAGAACCGGTGGGGATGATGCTCTCATCCTTCATCCAGAGATCCGGAATGCCGATCTGTTTGCCGAAAGCGGGCAGGGGCAGCAGAGGGGTGAAGCCTTCCCCCAGGGTGATCACCTGGGCGGGGTCGCGCACCGGCAGCAGCTCGTGGTAGCGCCACAGGCTGGCGGGGCGCCCCAGCAGAGCGGCCGGGTGCCAGGCCTGTTTCAGGGCCTCGAGGTCGTAACTGGCCAGCAAGGGGGCACCGACCGGGCTCAACTGCTGGGGCTGATCGGCATTCACTATCTCGCCGGTCTTGCTGCAACGTAGATGTGATAGGTAGCTGTACGGCATGCTTTATCCTGAATGGCTCACGTTGGCTGGTGTCTTATTCCATCCTGTGACCCAAGGGCCGGATAACAAACAAAATAAAGCGGCAAACTTAAGCGAAAAAATTCATATGGCTCCCCCGTGTCGGCGGGCCACCCTCTGCCACCGGTCGGGGGGTTGGGCCATCCGGCGCGCTTTGTTAACCTGCCCGCTCACTCAAACCGCAGGGAGCCGCCTCGATGCGAGCCATTGTCAGCCTGCTGGCCCTGTCACTGCTCTGTGCGTGCAGCGGCCAGCCAACCAGAGAGGATGCCATGTCAGGGAATACGCGCCTTCACTACCCGGTCACCCGCCAGGGTGAGCAGGTGGATCACTATTTCGGCCAGGCCGTGGCCGACCCCTATCGCTGGCTGGAGGATGACCGCAGCCCCGAGACGGAGGCCTGGGTCAAGGCCCAGAACCGGGTGACTCAGGGTTACCTGGCGCAGATCCCGTATCGCGCCGCCATCAAGGAGAAGCTGGCCGCCTCCTGGAACTACGCCAAGGAGGGGGCGCCGTTTCGCGAGGGGCGCTACCACTACTTCTTCAAGAACGACGGTCTGCAGAACCAAAACGTCCTGTGGCGCCAGCTGGAGGGCAAGCCGGCGGAGGTATTCCTCGATCCCAATACCCTCAGCCCCGACGGCACCACGGCGCTGGATCAGCTGAGTTTCTCCCGCGATGGCCGCATCCTGGCCTACTCCTTGTCGCTGGCCGGCAGCGACTGGCGCGAGATCCACCTGATGGACGTAGAGAGCAAGCAGCCGCTGGAGGCGCCCCTCAGGGACGTGAAGTTCAGCGGCATCAGCTGGCTCGGCAACGAGGGCTTCTTCTACTCGAGCTACGACAAGCCCGACGGCAGCGAGCTGTCGGCCAGGACCGATCAGCACAAGGTCTATTTCCACCGGCTCGGCACGGCGCAGGAGGATGACCGGCTGGTGTTCGGCGCCATCCCGGCCCAGCACCACCGCTACGTGGGGGCGACCGTCACCGAAGATGACCGCTTCCTGCTCATCTCGGCGGCGAACTCCACCTCCGGCAACCGCCTCTATGTGAAGGATCTGGGCCAGGAGAACGCGCCGCTGCTGACGGTGCAGGGGGATCTGGATGCGGACGTGAGCCTGGTGGACAACCAGGGCGGCACCCTTTATCTGCTGACCAACCGGGACGCCCCCAACGGCCGGCTGGTGACGGTGGATGCCGCCAACCCGGGTCCGGCGCGCTGGCGGGATCTCATCCCCGAGCGTCAGCAGGTGCTGACGGTACACAGCGGCAGCGGCTATCTGTTTGCCGAGTACATGGTGGATGCCACCGCCCGGGTCGAGCAGTTCGACTACGAAGGCAAGCGGGTGCGCGAGGTGGCGCTGCCCGGCCTTGGCAGCGTCAGTGGCTTCAACGGCAAGCACGACGATCCCGCCCTCTACTTCGGCTTCGAGCACTATGCCCAGCCGCCGACTCTCTACCGGTTCGAGCCCAAGAGCGGCGCCATCAGCCTCTATCGCGCCTCGGCGGCGCCGTTCAAACCGGAGGATTACGTTTCCGAGCAGCGCTTCTACCAGAGCAAGGACGGCACCCGGGTGCCGCTCATCATCAGCTACCGCAAGGGGCTGAACCTCGATGGCAGCAACCCGACCATCCTCTACGGCTATGGCGGCTTCGACGTGAGCCTGACCCCGAGCTTCAGCGTGTCGGTAGCCAACTGGCTGGATCTGGGGGGCGTCTATGCGGTGGCCAACCTGCGCGGGGGCGGCGAGTACGGCCAGGCCTGGCACCTGGCGGGCACCCAGCAGAACAAGCAGAACGTGTTCGACGATTTCATCGCGGCGGCCGAGTACCTCAAGGCCGAGGGCTACACCCGCACCGATCGGCTGGCGATCCGAGGTGGCTCCAACGGCGGTCTGCTGGTGGGGGCGGTCATGACCCAGCGGCCGGATCTGATGCGGGTCGCCCTGCCGGCGGTGGGGGTGCTCGACATGCTGCGCTACCACACCTTCACCGCCGGGGCGGGCTGGGCCTATGACTACGGCACCAGCGCCGACAGCGAGGCGATGTTCGACTACCTGAAGGGCTACTCGCCCCTGCACAACGTCCGGCCCGGGGTCAGCTACCCCTCGACCCTGGTGACCACGGCGGATCACGACGATCGGGTGGTGCCGGCCCACTCCTTCAAGTTTGCCGCCACCCTGCAGGCCGACAATGCCGGCCCCCATCCCCAGCTCATCCGCATCGAGACCAATGCCGGGCACGGGGCGGGCACGCCGGTGGCCAAACTTATCGAGCAGAGTGCGGACATCTATGCCTTCACCCTGTACGAGATGGGCTACAGGGAGCTGCCGCGTCAGCCTTGATCCGGGCGAGACGGGCGCCAGCCATCCACTATCATCAGGGCCCTGCGGGGCCCTTTTTATTGCCGCGCGTTGGAAGAGCTGCGCTGGCTGCACTAGCTGCGACCATCCCTGTCTCGCCGCTGGCCCGTTTTGGCAGACGGGCCCCATCTGTCATCCCCCCGGTGGTATAGTCAGCCACAAGATCCGCATTCAAGGAGTCCATCGTGAAGAAGATCATCTACATCCTGCTGGGGTTGGCGCTGGCGGCCGTGGTGGCCATCGCCGCCCTGGTGTCTCTCATCGATCCCAACCAGTTCAAGCCCCAGCTGGCGGAGCAGGTGCGCAAGAGCACCGGCCGCGAGCTGGTGATACAAGGGGATATCGGCTGGCGTTTCTGGCCGAGCCTCGGCCTCTCCCTCGAGAAGGTGGCGCTACGCAACCCCGCCGGCTTTGCCGAGCCCGACCTGGTGCGATTCGAGCAGGGTGAGGCCTCGGTAGGCTTGCTGCCGCTGCTCTCCCACCGACTTGAGATCGGCAAGGTGACCCTGAGCGGCGCTCATCTGTTTATCCAGACCAGGGCTGACGGCAGCTCCAACCTGAGGGATCTACTCCAGGCCTCCGCCGACCCCAAGGGGGAGGCGACCTCCGAGCCCGCCGCAACGACGCCCCCAGCCGCCAGTGACAAACAGCCCTGGCAGATCAGCCTGCAAGGCATCGCGCTGGTGGATGCCAGCGCCCTGGTGCGGGACGACCGCAGCGGTACCGTCTCCCGGCTCGACAGGCTGGATCTCGATCTGGGGCAGTTGACCCCGGGGGAGTGGGTACCGGTGACCCTGGCGGCCAAGGGGGCACAGGGGGATCTGGCCTTTGATCTCAAGGGTCAGGCCCAGCTCAAACCGGCCCGGGAGGCCATGAAGAGCGAGCTTAAGGATCTCAATCTCAGCGGCAGCCTGAACCAGCCGACCCAGCGGCTGGATGCTTTCTCCCTCAAGGCCGATCGGCTGGCATTGGGGGAGTGGAGCAGTCTGAGCCTTAGCCTCAGCGGGGCACAGGGGGCGGCGGACAAGCCGACCCTGGCCGGTACGCTGGAGGGGACCCTCAAGGCGCGCCTCGATGAAAACCGGCAACTGCTGGAGCTGTCGGATGCCGTGCTGGCCGCCAAGCTGAGCGGCGATGCCCTGCCGCGCCCGCAGATGCAGCTCAAACTCGCTGGCTTTGCCCGCGCCGAGCTGGACAAGCAGGCCGTCACCCTCAGCAACCTGGTGATGGGGGTGGATGATGCTCTGCTGAGCGGCAGCGGCGCCGTTCGTCTGGGGGCCGTTCCCAAAGTGGACTTTGACCTCAAGGGGGAGAAGCTGGATCTCGACGGCTGGCTCGGTCAACCGGCCAAGGCTGCACCTGTGGCCGCCACCTCGGGAGCGGCTGCACCGGCCGGAACGCCGACACAGACCGCCGTGCCCGCCAACAGGGCGCTCTCCACGGCCGAACCGGATCTTACCGCCCTCAAGTCGGTGGACCTGGCTGGCCGACTGCAACTGGGCAGCCTGCGCCTCAAGGGGCTGGATCTGAGCGCCGTCGATCTGCAACTGGCCCTGGCCGGTGGCCAGCTCACCCTCAAGCAGTTCAGCGCCGGGGTGGCCGGCGGCCAGGTGACCGCCAGCGGCGTGCTTGATGCCCGTCAGCAGCCGGCCCGCTATCAGGTGCATAAGCGGGTGCAGGGAGTCGAAGTGCGGCCCCTGCTGCAGACCCTGGCCCAGACCGACCTGCTGGAAGGCAAGGGGGATCTGGAGGTGGAGGTGCAGGGTAGCGGTCTTTCCGAGCAGGCGCTGCGCAGCCGGATGCAGGGCAAGGTGAACCTCAAGTTGAGCGACGGTGCCCTGCACGGCATCAACCTGGCGGAGATGATCCGCGAGGCGCGGGCCACCCTGACCGGCAAGGGAGCGGATCAGGTGAAGGAGGTGCGCAAGACCGATTTCAGCGCCCTCACCGCCAGCTTCCAGATTGCCGACGGGATTGCCAGGAGCGACGACATCCAGCTCTTTGCCCCCGCCCTGCGGGTGAAGGGGCAGGGCCAGACCGCCTTGGTGCCGGAGACCCTCGACTTCCTGTTCCTCACCTCCGTGGTGGAGAGCAGCAAGGGACAGGGGGGCAAGACGGTGGACGAGCTCAAGGACATCACCATACCGGTGCGCATCGGCGGCCACTGGCAGGCGCCGAGCTACAAGCTCGACGTGAAGGCACTGCTCAGCAACAACAAGGTGCTGGAGGAGAAGGCCCGCAAGGAGGCCGAGCGCGGTCTCAAGAAGCTGCTGGGTGACAAGGCCGACAACGAAGGGGTGAAGGGGGTGGCGGACCAGCTGCTCAAGGGCCTGTTCAAATAGCCACCCTCCCGTTGTTGTCATCAAGAGCCCGCCCCGTGCGGGCTCTTTGCTGTGGTGCCGGGCGTTACGGGACGAGGTGTGGTCGGCAACATGAGGTACTATGCGAAATAGTCTTCGAAACCGGGAACCAGGAGGGTTCATGAACAAACGGGTGCTGATCACCGGCGGTGGCAGAGGTATCGGGGCCGCGACAGCCCGCTATCTGGCGGCGCAGGGTTACCATCTCTGTCTCAACTATCGTCAGGACAGGGCGTCCGCCGAGGCGGTGGTGGCCGAGATCCTGGCCACCCATCCGGTCGAGTGCATCGCGGTGCAGGCCGATGTCAGCGTGGAGGCCGAGGTGGTGCGCCTGTTCGAGGAGATGGACGCGAGGCTCGGCCCCGTTACCCACCTGGTGAACAACGCCGGCAGGTTGCAGCCCCAGATGCGGGTGCTGGAGATGAGCGCAGAGCGCATCAACCAGACTCTGACCACCAATGTCACCAGCTGCTTTCTCTGCTGCCGCGAGGCAGTGCGCCGCATGACGGCAGGGGGCGCCATCGTCAACGTCTCTTCGGCCGCTGCCCGGCTGGGCTCCCCCGGGGAGTACGTGGATTATGCCGCCGCCAAGGGGGCAGTCGACGTGCTGACCAGAGGCTTGTCGCTGGAGCTGGCGGCCCAGGGGATCCGGGTCAACGGGGTGCGTCCGGGTTTCATCTACACCGACATGCATGCCGACGGCGGCGAGCCCGGCCGGGTGGACAGGATCAAGGGGGCCATTCCGCTGCAACGGGGCGGCGAACCCCGTGAGGTGGCGACCGCCATCGCCTGGCTGCTGTCGGACGAGGCCTCCTATGCCACCGGCACCTTCATTGATGTGGCAGGTGGGCGCTAGGTCATCTTCAACAAGCCTCTCGTCAACGAGAAGGGGCGCCATGGCGCCCCTTCTGCTTATTATCCCAGCAGCTGTTGCCAGACCGCCAGCACATGGCCCCGCTCTCGCGGCAACTGATCGTCCCCCACCTTGCGGGAGATCTCCGAGAGATTGAGGCGATGGCCGAGGTTGCGGATCTCCAGATAGGCCTGCTTGAGCCCCTCTGCCTGCTCCAGTGTGAGTACCCCCGCCATCACGCACTCATCGAAGATGCGCACATTGTCTGACCAGCGGGTGAGGGCGTCCGGCTCACCGCAGGCATGGGCCAGCACCAGGTACTGGGCGATGAACTCGATGTCCACCATGCCACCGGGGGACTGCTTGAGATCGAACTCTCCCTCTCCCGCCTTGAGCAGGTGATCCCGCATCTTCTGGCGCATCTCCCGCACTTCGCGGGCCAGGGTGGGCAGATCCCGCTCCTTGGCCAGCACGTCGCGGCGGATGCGGGCAAATTCGGCGACCACGGTATCATCGCCATAGATGGGACGGGCTCGCACCAGGGCCTGATGCTCCCAGGTCCAGGCTTCCTGCTGCTGGTACTGCTCATAGGCCGACAGCGATGAGACCAGCAGGCCTGAGTCGCCGGAGGGGCGCAGCCGCATGTCGATCTCGTAGAGGATGCCGGACGGAGTGCGGGTGCTGAACAGATGCAGGATCCGCTGGGCCAGGCGCAGGTAAAACTGGCGGCTGTCGATGGGCTTGCGGCCATCGGTGTAACTGTTGGGGTCGCCGCCGTGCAGGAACACCAGATCGAGATCCGAGCCGTAGCCGAGTTCGATGCCCCCCAGCTTGCCGTAGGCCACCACCGCAAAGCCGCGCTGGCCGCTCACCGCCACCTCGGGCGGCACCCCGTAGCGTTCGCTCATCTGGGCCCACGCCTGATTGACCACCTCCTCAGTGATCGCCTCCGCCAGCCAGGTGAGGTGGTCGCTCACCTTCATCAGCGGCAGGGCGCCGGCGATGTCGGCGGCGACGATGCGCAGGAGCTGCACCTGCTTGAACTGGCGCAGCGCCTCCATCTGCTGCTCCACATCCTCCTCGGGGATGCGCAGCAGGAACTGGCGCAGCTGGGGCTTGTACTGATCCAGCGGGGTGGGGTGGTAGAGGTGCTGGGGATCCAGCAGCTCGTCCAGCAGGATGGGGTAGCGGGCCAGCTGCTCGCTCACCAGGTTGCTCTCGTCACACAGGCGTAC
This sequence comes from Aeromonas sp. s6, assembly GCF_040907815.1. NCBI lineage: Bacteria > Pseudomonadati > Pseudomonadota > Gammaproteobacteria > Aeromonadales > Aeromonadaceae > Aeromonas > Aeromonas sp. s6. Next base: position 86,572 of record NZ_JBFOCN010000019.1, on the reverse strand, counting down.
CAGCTGGCGCAGGGCGGCGGGGTTTTCCGCCAGCAGTTGCAGATAGGCGCTGCGGGTGAAGATGCGAGTCAGCAGGGTGCAGACCCGCTCGAACAGGCGGGCGGGCTCGCGGCTCGCCACCACCAGCCGCAGCAGCTCCGGCATCAGCCAGTCCAGGGCGATACGCCCCTGGGGCCCCACCTGACGGCGCTTGTACTCCTCCTTGAAACGCAGCAGGGCGGCGCCGAGGGGGGCGGGCTCCACCACTCCCTGCGTGGTCAGCAGTTTTTCCAGCTCGGCGGCATCGAGCTCGGTGCGCCAGAGATCGAGCCAGAGCTGTTCCAGGTGGGCGGGGGCCTCCTTCTCTTCCCCCACCACGGCGACGAACTCCTGATGGACGGCGGCCATCTCCTCATCGAGGTGGGCCATGAAGGCGTCCCAGTCGGTAAAGCCGAGGGTGGCGATGAGCCGCTGGCGATCCCGATCCTCGGTGGGCAGAGTCTGGGTCTGCTGATCGCCGATCTCCTGCAAGATGTTTTCCACCCGGCGCAGGAAGCGATAGGCGGTGAGCAGGCGTTCGCACTGGCTCCCCTCCAGGGCGCCCCCCTGGGCGATGGCGGCCAGCGCCTCGGGCAGGTGGCGTACCCGCAGGGCGGGCTCGCGCCCGCCACGGATGAGTTGCAGCGCCTGGGCGATAAACTCCACCTCGCGAATGCCCCCGGCCCCCAGCTTGATGTTGCCCTCCAGTCCTTTGCGGCGCACCTCGGCGGCGATCATCGCCTTCATCTGGCGCAGGCCGTCGATGACGCCGAAGTCGATGTAGCGGCGGAACACGAAGGGGCGCAGCAGTTCGGTCAGGGCCGTGGCGTGTTCACACTGGGGGCCCAGCACCCGCGCCTTGACCATGGCGTAGCGCTCCCAGTTGCGGCCGTGATGCTGGTAGTAGTCCTCCATAGCGGCGAAGGAGATGGCGAGCGGCCCCGCATCGCCAAAGGGGCGCAGCCGCATGTCGACCCGGAACACCTGACCATCCTGGGTGGGCTGGTGGAGGGCGTTGATGAGACGCTGCCCCAGCTTGATGAAGAACTGCTGGTTGGCGAGCTCCCGCCGCCCGCCAACGGTGTAGCCGTTCTCGGGGAAGGTGAAGATAAGGTCGATGTCCGAGGAGAAGTTGAGCTCGCCGCCGCCGAGCTTGCCCATCCCGAGGATGAGCAGCGGCTGGGGGTTGCCATCGCCGTCCATGGGGGTGCCCAGCTCGCTGCACTGTTTGGCGTAGAGCCAGTCGCGGGCTCCACAGATGAGGGCATCCGCCAGCTTGGTGAGATGGATGAAGCTCTCTTCGACCTCGGACTCCCCGAGCAGCTCGCGCCAGGCGATCACCAGCATGCGGCTGCGGCGGAACTGACGCAGGATGCGCTTGAGCGCCTCCTCGTCCGCGACCTCGGCGAGCAGGGCTGCGAGCTCAGGTTCATAGGCGGGCCAGCGCTCGGCCCGGGTCAGTGCGTCCGATGCCAGGGTCTCGGCCAGCAGCCCCGGCTGCTTGATAAGGGAGTCGGCGACAAAGTCGGAGAGGCCGAGCAGGGTCAGCAGGGTCTGGCGGGTGGGCTCGGGCAGTGCGTCATACTGGGGCGCCAGGGCGAGCAGCCGCTGCCAGTGGCGCAGGGCCTGCTCCTGCAACAAGGGAGAGAAGGCGGAGAAAGAGGGAGAGTGCTGGGCCACGGTTGCCATCCTTGTGGTTGACGAGTCTGCAGGGAGAGTGAAATGCCGGCTGCCAATCTAGCACTCCCGGGCGCTGGCGTCACAGCGCCGCTGCCCGGAAGGTGATCCGGCGACGGATCTGGCGATCGGCCGGGCTCAGGGACGCCGGTAGATCTCGGGGTCGTAGATTTCCATCAGGCTGCCGGGGCTTCTCGGCGGCACAAAACCGAAGCCGGCGTAGAGGCCGTGGGCATCGGAGGTGGCGAGGGAGAGACGGCGCAGCCCTTGCAGCTCCGGGTGGGCGAGGATGGCTGCCACCAGGGCCTTGCTGTGACCGCGCCCGCGATGTTCGGGCAGCACGAAGACGTCGGCGAGATAACCGAAGGTTGCCTTGTCGGTGATGACCCGGGCGAAGGCGACCTGCTGGCCGTCGAGATAGGCTCCGAAGCACAGGGAGTGGTTGATGGCCCGCTGCAGGGTAGCGAGGGGAATGCCGAGGCACCAGTAGGCCTCTTCACTGAGGAAACGGTGAATGAGCGGGACGTCGAGGCGCCCCTTGTCGTCGCTTATCTCAAGCGCACGTTCTGTGGTCTGCATCCTGGCTCCTTGCCGTGATGAAAAAAGAAAGGCCCCTAAGGGGGCCTTCCAGTGTACTCAAATCACGACCTCAGGCCAGCCTGAAGGTTTGACGATGGGCGCCAGCATCAGGCCAGCATCAGGCCAGCATCAGGCCAGCATCAGGCCAGCTTGAAGGCCTGGATATGGCTGTCCAGCGTCTGGCTGTGGTGTTCCACCAGTTCGGAGGCATCTTTCAGCTCCCGCAGCACCACGACGGAGCCTTCCACCACCTGTTTGACCTGCTCCAGGTTGGCATTCATCTCCTCGGCGACCGAGCTCTGCTGCTCGGAGGCGGCGGCGATCTGGCGGTTCATGTCGGCCACTCCTTGCACCCGCTGCACTATGGTGTCGAGCTGGGTACCAGCCTGGGTCACCTGCTCCACCCCCTTGTCCGCCTGCTGCACGCTCTCGGCCATCAGGCCGACGGCCTGGCGGGCGTTGCCCTGAAGCTGCTCGATCATCTTCTGGATCTCGACGGTGGCCGCCTGGGCACGGTTCGCGAGTTCGCGCACCTCGGAGGCGACCACGGCAAAACCGCGACCCGCTTCACCGGCGCGGGCGGCCTCGATGGCGGCGTTCAGGGCCAGCAGGTTGGTCTGCTCGGAGATGCTGCGGATGGTGTCCACCACGGAGCCGATGCGATCGACCCCGTGCTCCACTTCGTTGACCACGGTGGAGGAGCGCTGGATGTTGCCGGAGAGAGTGTCGATGGTGTTGACGGTAGCCGCCACGCAGCGGCTGCCCTCCTCGGCCAGCTGGCTGGTTTCGGCGGTGGCGTGGGACGCCTGCTCCGCGTGGTTGGCCACCTCTCGAATGGCACCGACCATCTGGCTCATGGCGCTGGCAAGCTGCTCAATCTGGGTGAACTCCTCGTTGATGGCCTCGTTCGCCTCATCCATGCAGAGAGTCACCTGGGAGGCGATCTCGTTGAGCTCCTTGCAGGCGGCACGCTGGGTCCCGAACACCTCCTTGAGGTTCTCCTGGGAGTGGGCCACCGCCTTGGCGATGTCGCCGAACTCGTCCCGGGACTTGAGCAGCACGCTGTGGCTGAGATCCTTGTTGGCGAAACGCTCCAGCAGCCCCACCAGGTAGTGGACCTGCTTGACCATGAGGCGGGAGCCGGTGAGCAGCAGCACCACGAAGACGACCCCCATGAGCGCCGTCTCCACCAGCCCGGTCCAGAGCAGGCGATCGGCGATGGTGTTGGCCATGGCGGCATCAATGCCCTCGCTGAGCAGGGTCGCTTCCAGGTTGCTGGCATCGAACCAGAGTTTGGCCAGCAGCAGCAGGGTGCTGAACACCATGAGCAGCACCACCTTGGGCACCAGTCGGATGTTGCTCATGCGCCTCTCCAGCGGGTTCAACTGCATAATTTTTCTCCTTTCAACGTCCATTATTCCTTTGCCGTCATAGCTATCGGCATTATCTTCCTTTTTATTAATTTGCACCGTGCTTAAAGTTGGAAAATGTATGCGACATCACTTAACTCATTTGCGTACCATGGATCTGCTGATGGGGTTTCTCTCCGTGATTTCGGTTTGCCTGGTGGCTGCTCGCTGGCTGGGGCACGGTGAACTGAGCCCCCAGACTTTGCAGCTCTTTTATGATGTCGACAGCCTGATCTGCTACTTCTTCCTCGCTCACTTCGCCTATGGCTGGGCGCGCGCCTCCGACAGGATGGCCTTCTTCAAGAGCAACTGGTTCTATCTGCCCGGCAGCCTGCCCATGGTGGAACAACTACGTTGGGCGCGGCTCATCCAGCTGTGGCGGGTCTACCAGTTGCTCCGGGACAGACCGGATCTGCTGGCCATGTTCCGTCGTGAACGCAACGAAACCACCCTCTCCGGCATTCTCTTCCTCTTCTTCCTGTTGCTGGGGGTCGGCTCCGGCGTCATGTACTGGCTGGAAACGGGGCAACCCGGCAGCCAGATCCAGACTCCTTACGATGCCTTCTGGTGGACGCTGGTGACCCTCTCTACCGTGGGGTACGGGGATCTGGTGCCCAAGACGGAGGAGGGGCGCTTCGTCGCCAGCCTGCTGATCCTCTTTGGAGTGGGGTTGTTTGGCGCCCTCAGCGGCTTCATGGCCAGCCTGTTCGTCCATCCCGGCAAGACCAACGACGACACCGCGGTGTGGCGACGCCAGCAGAGCGAGCAGCAGGCGCAACTGCTCAAAGAGCTCAAGGCCCTGCGCGCTGAGGTACAGGCGCTGAAACAGAAGTAGGTACGACGTCTGGAATGGTCGCGTGGCAAACCGGCGGCGCTGCGAGACAGCTCTCACTCGGGGAGATGGCGCTTTTCTTTGCTTGTCCTTTGACCCGCAGGCGGCTTAACATTCGGCCTGCAACCTAATCCAACGAAGAGAATCGATCGACCATGCGCGCCCTTCTCGGGATCCTGATCTGCTTGTGTGCCCAACAGGCACTGGCCGATACCCGCTATGTTTCAGACAACATCTTTACCTATATCCACAACGGTCCGGGTACCCAGTACCGGATCCTCGGCAGCGTCAAGGCCGGTGAGCCGCTGGAGGTCAAGGCGGTGAACCAGGAGGCCGGATTCACCCAGGTGGTGGACGGTCGTGGCCGCGAGGGCTGGATCAAGAACAGCGAGCTGCAGGGGGAGATCAGCCTGCGTGAACGCCTTCCCCAGGTTCAGAAAGAGCTGGACGAAGCCAAGGCCCGTCTGCTGAACCTCAATGGCGACAACGAGAAACGCTTCGCCGAGAAGGATGGCAAGATCGCCGAGCAGAGCAAGGAGATCGCCAGCCTCAAAGCCCGTCTGGACAGCCAGAGCGCCGAGATGAGCAGCCTCAAGGAACAGAACGACGCCCTGACCCAGAGCTATGACAACCGTGAGCACGACATGCAGATGGACTGGTTCATCCGCGGTGGTGCCATGGTGGGGGGCGGCATCCTGCTCGGGATCCTCCTGCCCATGCTCCCGCGCCGTCGCAAGAGCAGCGAGCGCTGGATGAACTGATCGCCCGGGCGGTCAACAGGATGAAAGGTCGCCAGAGGCGGCCTTTTTTCATGGTGTGTCTGGCGAGAAGAGGGCCATGTCGGGGGTCGCCATCGGCCCTTCCCGCTCGTAAGATGAGGCGAACGATCCTGTGCCGCGCGCATTCTCAACAAGAGCCTTCATCATATGTCATCAACTGAACAGGCCTTCTGGTTCGTGCTGGGGGGCGATCACCTCGTCCTGCTGGATGAACAGGGGCGCATTCCACAAGGGCCCCGTGCCGTTTTGCCCACCCATCTGCACACCGCCCCCTTCGAGCGCTTCGACGAGTGGGACGGCCTGCCTTGCCATCTGCTGGATCTGGGGGGCGAGGCGGAGACCGGGGCCATGGCCCCGCTGCGCCAGCTCATGGTGGCGGGGGACGAAGAGGGCTTTCGCCTCGCAGGGCGGGCCTGGCAGCTCGCCACTTTTCGCCGTACCCATCGTTTCTGCGGTGAGTGCGGCGCCCCCATGACCCCGAGGGAAGGGGAGTGGGCCCAGGGGTGTCATCACGGCCATGTCGTCTATCCGCGCATCTCCCCCTGCATCATCGTCGCGGTGCGCAAGGGGCCGGCCATCTTGCTGGCAGCCCACCGCCGTCACTATCAGGCGGATGATCCCATGTATACCGTGCTGGCCGGCTTCGTGGAGGCGGGGGAGAATCTGGAGCAGTGCGTGGCGCGGGAGGTGTTCGAGGAGAGCGGCATCCGGGTGACCAATGTGCGTTACGTGGCGAGCCAGCCCTGGCCCTTCCCCCACAGCCTGATGATGGGCTTCACCGCCGACTACGAGAGCGGCGAGATCCGGGTGCAGGATGACGAACTGGTGGCGGCAGGCTTCTTTGAGGCTGACCGGCTGCCGCGCTTGCCCCCTCATGGCACCATAGCGCGCCGGCTCATCGAACAGTGCCTCGCCGAGGCGCGTTGAGGGAAAACAGGGGCGCTTGTATGCGCCCCCTCACATCTTTGCACTCCTGCGGCGATGTGCGGCGTCAGGGGCGCCCTCAGCCTTGCACAAAGTGGTATCATGTCCGCCATTTTATGCGTGACATGACTCAGGAACTGGGATGAAAGAGCTGAAAAACGATCGATACCTGCGTGCCCTGCTGCGCCAGGAAGTGGACATGACCCCGGTATGGATGATGCGTCAGGCTGGCCGTTATCTGCCGGAATACAAGGCGACCCGCGCCGTTGCGGGGGATTTCATGTCCCTGTGTCGCAACGCCGAGCTGGCCTGTGAAGTCACCTTGCAGCCCCTGCGCCGCTATCCACTCGATGCCGCCATTCTCTTCTCCGACATCCTGACCGTGCCCGATGCCATGGGGCTGGGCCTCTACTTCGAACAGGGGGAAGGCCCGCGCTTCGAGCGCCCGATCACCTCCATGGCCGACGTGCAGGCCCTGCCCATCCCGGATCCGGAAGACGAGCTCGGCTACGTGATGAATGCGGTGCGCACCATCCGCCGCGAGCTCAAGGGCGACGTGCCGCTTATCGGCTTCTCCGGCAGCCCCTGGACCCTGGCCACCTACATGGTGGAGGGGGGCAGCTCCAAGGCCTTCACCAAGATCAAGAAGATGATGTATGCAGAGCCGCAGACCCTGCATCTGCTGCTCGACAAGCTGGCGGACAGCGTGATTAGCTATCTCAACGCCCAGATCAGGGCGGGTGCCCAGGCGGTCATGGTATTCGACACCTGGGGCGGCGTGCTCACCCCGCGCGATTACCGCGACTTCTCCCTGCAGTACATGCACAAGATCGTCGATGGCCTGATCCGTGAACATGAGGGCCGCCGTGTGCCGGTCACCCTGTTCACCAAGAACGGCGGCCAGTGGCTGGAGCAGATCGCCGCCACCGGCTGTGATGCCCTGGGGCTGGACTGGACCACCGACATCGCGGACGCCAAACGCCGGGTCGGCGACAAGGTGGCGCTGCAAGGCAACATGGACCCCTCCATGCTCTACGCCACCCCGGAGCGGATCCGCGAAGAGGTCGCCACCATTCTGGCCGGTTTCGGTCATGGCAACGGTCATGTCTTCAACCTGGGGCACGGCATCCATCAGGATGTGGACCCGGAACATGCCGGCGTGTTCGTCAACGCGGTGCATGAGCTCTCCGCCCGGTACCACGGTCGCTGAGCGCGGCAAACAGCGTGATGAACGGGGCCTGCGGGCCCCGTTTTGCTGTCCGTGACACAGGGGGCTGCATCCTGGTTGCGGCTCGGGTTACACTGCACCCCCATGTTGGCAGTCGTGGCCGGGATGGGGTCGTTGAGGGGCAGGAGGCTGGATGGAGAAGCAGGCGTGGGATTGGGGCATCGACCTTGGCGGGACCAAGTGCGAGTGCGTGGTGCTCGATGGCGACGAGGTGTTGCTGCGCCACCGCATTCCCACTGAACGGCACGGCGGCTACCAGCACATGCTGGGCCAGATCGCCAAACTGGTGGACGAGTGTGCCGCCAAACTCGGTCAGCGTCCTGCACTCATCGGCATGGGGACGCCGGGGGCCCGGGACCCCCAGACCGGGCTGCTGAAAAACAGCAACACCACCGAGTTCAACGGCAAGCCGCTCAAGGAAGATCTGGAGCGCAGGCTGGGCGTCCCCGTGCTCATCGCCAACGACGCCAACTGTTTCGCCCTGGCGGAAACCCATCTGGGGGCGGTGCGCCAGCAGCATCCCGATGCAAAAGTGGTGTTTGGCATCATCATGGGCACCGGGGTCGGGGCCGGCATCGTCATCAACGGCCAGATCCTCAACGGTCACCACGGCATCGCCGGGGAGTGGGGGCACAACGTCCTGTTGCCGGAGGGGCCAGAGTGCTACTGCGGCAAGCGCGGCTGCGTCGAAACCCTCATCAGCGGCCCGGCGCTGGAGGCCTGGTACGAGGCCAGGACCAAACGCCGTCTCTCGCTCGCCCAGATTGCTGCGGCCAGTGCCCATGATCACGTCGCCAGGCTCACCATGGACAGGTTGCACCTGCTGTTCGGCCAGGCCCTCGCCAACGTGATCAATATTCTCGATCCGGACGTCATCGTCATCGGTGGCGGCGTGGGCAATGTGCAGAGCCTCTATCGCGCCGGGCGCGAAACGGTATTGCCCTTCCTGTTCAACCCCCGTTTCGCCACCCCCATGATAGCGCCGGCCCTGGGGGACAGCGCCGGGGTATTCGGTGCCGCACTGCTGGCCCGCGGCGTCTTTCGCGAGGCACTGCTCTCGTGAGTCGCCCCTTCCTCCCATCCCTTTGTCGCAGCTAAGGACACAACGTTTCCATGATCAAGATTGCCATCAACGGCTATGGCCGCATCGGCCGCAACGTGCTGCGGGCCCTCTACGAGAGCGGCCGCGACAAGACTATCAAGATAGTGGCCATCAACGAGCTGGCGGCCCCCGAGGCCATGGTGCACCTGACCCGCTTCGACACCAGCCACGGTCGCTTCCGCTATCCGGTGCAACTGGCGGGCAACAGCATGCAGGTGGGGGAGGATCTCATCGCCCTGTTTGCCGAGCGGGATCCGTCGAACTTGCCGTGGCGGGCGCTGGGGGTGGACGTGGTGCTGGACTGCACCGGGGTGTTCGGCTCCCGGGCCGATGCCGAGCTGCATCTGGGGGCGGGAGCGGGCAAGGTGCTCTTCTCCCATCCGGCGGACGCGGACGTGGACGCCACCATCGTCTACGGGGTCAACCACCAGGTGCTGACCGGGCGGGAGCGGATCGTCTCCAACGCCTCCTGCACCACCAACTGCGTGGTCCCCGTCATCGAAACATTGCATCGAGAATTCGAGATAAATTGTGGTACTATTACGACAATTCATTCGGCCATGCACGATCAGCAAGTCATCGATGCCTATCACGGCGACTTGCGCAGAACCCGGGCAGCCAGCCAGTCCATCATCCCGGTGGACACCAAGCTGGCAAAGGGGTTGGAACGTATCCTTCCCCACTTTGCCGGCAAGTTCGAGGCGATCGCGGTACGGGTACCGACCATCAATGTAACCGCCATGGATCTGAGCATTACTGTTCGTAAAAAAGTGACAGTTAGTGACGTAAATCAAGCCCTGCAACGGGCATCCAGAGGTACATTACACGGTATTCTGGACTACACGGAAGAGCCACTGGTCTCCGTAGACTTTAATCATGATGCACACTCCTGCATCATTGATGGTACCCAGACCCGGGTCAGCGATGCCAACCTCGTCAAGATGTTGATGTGGTGCGATAACGAATGGGGCTTCGCCAACCGCATGCTGGATACCACCCGGGCCATGATGGCCGCAGGCTGAAAGTCTGCACCGGGCGCAAGGTTACTGTTTTTTTAACATTACCTGAAAATATATAGAGGACTGAATATGTCTGTTATCAAGATGACCGACCTGGATCTGGCGGGCAAACGCGTTCTGATCCGTGCTGACCTGAACGTGCCGGTAAAAGACGGCAAGGTCACTTCCGATGCACGTATCGTTGCGACTCTGCCGACCATCAAGCTGGCTCTGGAAAAGGGCGCCAAGCTGATGATCACCTCCCACCTGGGTCGTCCGACCGAGGGTGAATACAACGAAGAATTCTCCCTGGCTCCGGTTGTCAACTATCTGAAAGACGCACTGTCCTGCCCGGTTCGTCTGGCCAAAGACTACCTGGATGGCGTAGACGTCGCCGCCGGTGAGCTGGTTGTGCTGGAAAACTGCCGCTTCAACAAAGGCGAGAAGAAGAACACCGAAGAGCTGGCCAAAAAATACGCCTCCCTGTGTGACGTCTTTGTAATGGATGCGTTCGGTACTGCTCACCGCGCCGAAGGTTCTACCTACGGTGTGGCCCAGTTCGCGCCGGTTGCCTGTGCAGGCCCCCTGCTGGCCGGTGAACTGGAAGCCCTGGGCAAAGCCATGCTGAAGCCCGAGCGCCCCATGGTTGCCATCGTGGGCGGCTCCAAGGTCTCCACCAAGCTGACCGTACTCGAATCCCTCTCCAAGATCGCTGACCAGCTGGTGGTCGGTGGTGGCATCGCCAACACCTTCATCGCTGCTGCCGGTCACAACGTCGGCAAGTCCCTGTGCGAGCACGATCTGATCGACACCGCCAAGAAACTGGCTGCCGAAACCAACATTCCGGTGACCACCGACGTGGTTGTGGGTGCCGAGTTCTCCGAATCCACCACGGCCACCATCAAGTCCGTGTCCGACGTGACTGACGGCGACATGATCTTCGACATCGGTCCGGATTCCGCCAAGGCCCTGGCCGACATCATCATGAACGCCAAGACCATCCTGTGGAACGGCCCGGTCGGCGTGTTCGAGTTCGACCAGTTCGCTGAAGGCACCAAGGTGATCGCCGAAGCCATCGCCGCTTCCCCGGCCTTCTCCATCGCTGGCGGTGGTGACACCCTGGCTGCCATCGACAAGTTCGGCATCGCCGACAAGGTCTCCTACATCTCCACCGGCGGCGGCGCCTTCCTGGAGTTCGTAGAAGGCAAGGTACTGCCGGCTGTCGCGATTCTCGAAGAGCGCGCCAAAGCCTAATTGACCCGGGACGGGGGGCAAAAGCCTCCCGTTTCGTTTATCATGTGGCCGCTGTGCCGGTTCATGATGAACCCCCCACTTTTTATTAACGGCATACGAGACAGGACGATTAAACATGTCTAAGAAAATTTTCGACTTCGTAAAACCCGGCGTGATCACTGGTGATGACGTTCAGAAAGTGTTCGCCATCGCCAAGGAAAACGGCTTCGCTCTGCCGGCCGTCAACTGCGTCGGTACCGACTCCGTGAACGCCGTGCTGGAAGCTGCCGCCAAGGTCAAAGCCCCGGTTATCGTACAGTTCTCCAACGGTGGTGCCGTGTTCACCGCCGGCAAGGGTCTGAAGCTGGAAGGCCAGCAAGCTGCCATCCTGGGTGCCATCTCCGGTGCCAAGCACGTGCACGCCGTTGCCGAAGCCTACGGTGTTCCCGTGATCCTGCACACCGACCACGCTGCCAAGAAGCTGCTGCCGTGGATCGACGGCCTGCTGGACGCCGGTGAGAAGCACTTTGCCGAAACCGGCAAGCCGCTGTTCTCCTCCCACATGCTGGATCTGTCCGAAGAGTCTCTGGAAGAGAACATCGACATCTGCTGCGAGTACCTGACCCGCATGGCCAAGATGAACATGACTCTGGAGCTGGAACTGGGCTGCACCGGCGGTGAAGAAGACGGCGTGGACAACAGCCACCTGGACCAATCCTCCCTGTACACCCAGCCGGAAGACGTGGCCTACGCCTACGAGCGTCTGTCCAAGATCAGCCCGCGCTTCACCATCGCTGCCTCCTTCGGCAACGTGCACGGTGTATACAAGCCGGGTAACGTCAAGCTGACTCCGAAGATCCTGGACAACTCCCAGAAGTACGTCTCCGAGAAGTTCGGTCTGCCTGCCAAGTCCCTGGACTTCGTGTTCCACGGTGGCTCCGGCTCTACCCTGGAAGAGATCCGCGAATCCATCTCCTACGGCGTGGTGAAGATGAACATCGACACCGACACCCAGTGGGCGACCTGGGAAGGCGTGCTGAACTTCTACAAGTCCAACGAAGCCTACCTGCAAGGCCAGCTGGGCAACCCGGAAGGTGCCGACAAGCCGAACAAGAAGTTCTACGATCCGCGCGTATGGCTGCGTGCCGGTCAGACTTCCATGATCGCGCGTCTGGAGAAGGCCTTCTCCGACCTGAATGCCATCGACGTACTGTAATTCGCAGCACCTTGATTGCATGAAAAGGCGCCCTTCGGGGCGCCTTTTGCATTTCTGTGATCCTGACGGGCTGGATTGGGGATGGGGGGCTGGGTATTATCGATGACACCCGTTTAATTTAGTAAACGAATGCAACCAGGCAGGATGCTGAGCATGCAGACAGGAAGACAGGGACATCAGGAACACACGGCCTCCTATTACGCGGCCACTCGCAACGACCATCGGCAGTGGCCCGAGCTCAGTGGTGAGCTGGATGCGGACGTCTGCGTCATTGGTGGCGGTTTCACCGGCCTCAACACCGCCATCAATCTGGCCGATGCCGGTTACAAGGTGGTGCTGCTGGAGGCCAACCGCATCGGCTGGGGAGCGTCGGGGCGCAACGGCGGCCAGCTGATCCGCGGCATCGGCCACGATACCAGCCAGTTTGCCCGCTGGATTGGCGAAGCGGGCGTGCGGGAGCTGGATCTCATGGGGATCGAAGCGGTACAGCTGGTGCGCGAGCGGGTCGAGCGCTTCAATATCGAGTGCGATCTCACCTGGGGCTATTGCGATCTCGCCACCAAGGCGCGCCACCTGAAGGGGTTCGAGGAGGATGCCGAGCACCTGGCGAGCCTGGGTTACCGGCCCGCACTGAAAATGGTGGCACGGGAGGAGATGCACACCGTGGTCGGGTCGGATCGCTATATCGGCGGGATGATCGACATGGGCTCCGGTCACCTGCATCCTCTCAACCTTGCCCTCGGCGAAGCGCGTGCGGCAGCCAGTCTCGGGGTCTCCCTGTTCGAACACTCAAGGGTGACCCACATCGATTACGGCGAGCGGGTCGAGGTGACCACGGCCCACGGCCGGGTCAGCGCGGACTACCTGGTGATCGGCTGCAACGCTTACCTGGGCGACCTCCAGCCCGATCTCGGGGGCAAGGTGCTGCCAGCGGGCTCCTACATTCTCGCCACCCAGGTGCTGGAAAAGCGCCTGCGCCAGCGCTTGCTGCCACAGAACATGGCGGTGTGCGATCAGAACGTGGCGCTCGACTACTATCGGCTGTCGGCGGACGGTCGCCTGCTGTTTGGCGGGGCCTGCAACTACTCGGGCCGTGACCCCCGCGACATCAAGGCCTTCATGCTGCCCAAGCTGCTGCGGGTCTTCCCCGAGCTCGCGGGTACCGCCATCGAGTTCCAGTGGGGGGGCATGATAGGCATAGGCGCCAACCGGCTGCCCCAGATAGGCCGCCTCGAGCAGCATCCCAACGTCTTCTATGCCCAGGCCTATTCGGGCCATGGCCTCAATGCCACCCACATGGCGGGCAAGCTGGTGGCGGAGGCGATCAAGGGGGAGAGCCGGGGCTTCGATCTCTTCAGCCGCGTCCCTCACATGACCTTCCCGGGTGGCCCGGCGTTGCGCTCTCCGTTGCTGGCGCTCGGGATGCTCTGGTATCGGCTGAAGGATCTGCTCTAGGGGGAGGGGGGCTCGGGATTATCCCTGCTGCGTCGCGTCTGGCTCGGCCAGGCGCCAGCCCTGCTCCGTCTTCATCATCCAGACCTGGGTCTCCTGCGCCAGGGCCTGGCCTGCCTCGAAGTCGCCATATTTGCGCTCGAGCTCCATCAGCCCCATCTCCTGCTGGAAGGGGCCGACCCTGTCATAGACGAGATCCTCGTCGTGCAGCACCTGCAACTGATCCAGTCCCTGCTTGAAGTGGAGCTGGTAGCTCACCTTGACCAGATAGACCCCCTCCATCCGCTCCTCCTTGCCGAGCACGGCGAAGTCGCGGATGTCGAACAGGTCAGCATCTGTGCCCGCCTGCAACCTGGCGGTGACCTGGCTCTGGATGGTCTCTTCACCGGGACCTGCGTTGCAGCCATAAAGCCAGAGGGCCAGCAGGGGGATGAACCACTTTTTCATCAAAACTCCGGACGAACGAGACGGGAAAGGGCAAATTCTGCCACGGCGTCGGTCATATACAAGGGATTGCCGGAAAAATGGCGGTCAAACCGGGGGCCCACACGGTTGCACGGGCCACCCGGTATCAGCGCAGCTTGTCCAGCTGGCCGAGAAATTCGACAGGCCCCATGAAGCCGGTCACCCGCTGGCCGTTCACCTCGTTGCCATCGCGATCGAAGAAGAGGAGGGTCGGCAATCCCAGCACGTTGAGGCCGTTGAGCAGATCCACGTCGGCGTCGTCGTTGGCGGTGACGTCCGCCTGCAGCAGCACCATCTCGCTGAAGCGCGCCTGCACATCGGGGTCGCTGAAGGTCTTGTGCTCGAACTCCTTGCAGGCCACGCACCAGTCGGCGTAGAGATCCAGCAGCACCGGCTTGCCGCGGGCGGCGGCGAGCTGCACCTTGAGATCGTCCAGGGTCTTGATGCGAATGAAGCGGGGGGCCTGGGTCTGGGCGGCGGCATTGGCCCCCTCGGGTGGCAGCAGCAGATCCTTGCCCACCACCACAAGGCCCATCATCGCCAGCAGCAGGACGAAGCCGCCGAGGCTCTTGCCCACCGAATGGGCGCGATGCTGGTTGTGGTGATAGAGATAACCGCACAGCACCAGCCCCCAGCCGAGCCAGAGCAGGGTGGCGACGAGGTCGCTCAGGAGCCTTGAGAGCAGCAGGATGGGCACCGCCAGCAGCGCAAAACCGAAGAGTTGCTTTATCACATCCATCCAGGCGCCGGCCCTGGGCAGCAGCTTGCCGCCAGAGGTGCCGAGCAAGAGCAGCGGCAGCCCCATGCCCAGGGAGAGGGCATAGAGGGCCGCACCGCCGAGCCAGAGGTCGCCACTCTGGGCCACGTAGATGAGGGCCCCGGAGAGCGGCGCCGTGGTGCAGGGGGAGCAGACCAGTCCCGAGATCATGCCCATGATGGCGACGCCGGCCACGGATCCGCCCTGCTGGCGGTTGGAGAAGCCCGAGAGACGGGTTTGCAGGCTGCTCGGCAGTTGCAGGGTGTAGAGCCCGAACATGGAGAGGGCGAGCAGCACGAACATCACCGAGAGGCCGATGAGCACATAGGGGTGCTGCAGGGCCGCCTGGAATTGCAGGCCCGCCGAGGCGACGACGAGCCCGAGCAGGGTATAGGTGACCGCCATCCCCTGCACATAGACAAAGGAGAGCAGGAAGGCGCGACGGGTGGAGAGGCGATGCCCGGCCCCGGCGATGATCCCGGTCAGGATGGGATACATGGGGAAGACGCAGGGGGTGAAGGCGAGGCCGAGACCCAGGGCGAAGAAGGCGGCGACGCTGATCCAGAACCCCTGGCTGCCGAGGGCGGCCGCCAGCCTGTCCTGCTGGCTGCCCGGCCCGTCGGTGCCCTGAAGGCTGGCCGCCGCTTCCGCCCGGGCGGGGGCGGCGAGGGGCTCGACGGCGATCCGCTTGTCGGTGGGTGGGTAGCAGAGTCCCTCGGTGCAGCCCTGGTAACTCAGGGTGAGGCTGGCCGCGTCCCCGACCCGGGTCAGCGCCACGGGGATCTGCACCTCCTGGTAATAGACCCGGCTCTTGCCGAAGAAGTCATCCTCGTGCTCGGTGCCGGGGGGTAGGACGGGCTCGTCGAAGGCGAGGTTCTCTCCCTTCACACGGATGCTGTGGCGATAGAGGTAGTAGCCGTCGGCGATGCGTATCCGGAGCAGCAGCCGATCACCCTGTTGTTCGCTCTCGAGGGCGAAGGCCTGATCCACCTTGAGGAATCGGGGCTGGGTCTCGATGCCGAGGCTGCCGAGCAGATCCTGGCTGCTGGCCCGGGCGGGGGCCGTCGTCAGGACGCAGAGCAGGCCCAGCAGCATCAGCAGGAAAGGGAGGGGGCGAGAGGCGGTCATGAGGTCTCCTGTGTCAACCAGTCGAGATAGGCAGGGTGGCCCTGGCTTGCCGGGAGCGCCAGGATCTCCGGTACCTCGTAGGGATGGTGGGCGAGAATGCACTGGCGCAGGGGTTCGAACAGAGCGGCCCGACTCTTGATGACGAGCTGGATCTCCCGGGTTCGCTCCGTCTTGCCCTGCCAGCGATAGACGGAGGTGACCCCGGGCAGCTGGTTGATGCAGGCGGCGAGGCGCTGGTCGAGCAGCTGCTCGCAGAGGCGGTCTGCACTGGTCTCGTCGGGGCAGGTGCAGAGCACCAGAATGGCGTCGGTCATAGGGATGGACGGTCTCGGCAATGGGGCGCACGGGCCCCCTGGATCAGCCGTTACTATACCGGGCCGGGGGGCAAATAGCACCCGGCCCCCCGCACCCGGAATAAGTCATGCGCCCGAGATGGACGCTGTGAAAAGGACAGGGCAGAATGAGCGGGCTTGTTCCAATTCTACGTAAGGAAATGTATGACCCAACAGAATGAGCAGCAGAGAAACCGCATGTTGAGCCTGTTGCGTGAAGGGGAGCGCCGCATGCTGGTGCAACTGGCCGGTCTGCTGCGTACCAGTGTCGACGAGATCAATGCGGAGCTGGAAAAAGAGGAGCTGTTGTCGGCGTTGGAGCAACCCATCACGGTGGAGTACCTCAACGGCGTGGTGCAGCATCATCTGTTCGAGCGCCTGCACAAGGGGGACATGGTGGCGGCCCAGCGCATGCTGAACCAGTACCAGAGCGACCTCGAAGCCATGATGCGCCAGGAAACCAGGCAGGACGATACCCCGCCGGAAGAGGTCAAGGCACAGGCCTGACCCCGCGAGGCCCTCTTCAGCACCATCATGCCATCGCATGATGGTGCCTCGCCCTTACCCCTCGAATCGCTTATCCCAGTGCCTTCTGCACCTGTCCCATGGGAATGGGGAACACCTTGTCGTAACTCCAGTTGTAGACGAAGGCATAGACCAGGTAGAAGAGCACGAAGCCCATATCCAGCACCAGCGCCTCCAGCAGGCCGATGTCGAGCCACCAGGACATCACCGGCAGAGCCACGATCAGCAGGCCCCCCTCGAACCCCAGGGTGTGCAGCACCCGCTGCCACAGCGCCTTGTGGGTGTGGCCCTGATAGCGCAGCAGCAGCTTGTCCACCCCGATGTTGTAGACATAGTTCCAGACGGTGGCGACCACCGAGAAGAACAGGGCCAGGGGGCCCATGTGGTTGAGCCCGACGCCGGTCACCCAGCTGGCCAGCGGGGCGGCGATCAGCAGGCCAATCAATTCGAAGCCGATGGCGTGGCGCAGGCGGTCACGGGTCGTACGCATGGTCTGTCTCTCTCTTTGGTCAGGGAATGGCGGCAATGTATCGCCAAAACCGGATAGATTCACGTTGGTATCTATCGCTAAAATAGATAGATGTGACGACACAACAGCACGGCGGAGCAGGCTCATGACCCCTTCACTGGAACACTTCAAGGCATTGCTGGCGACGGCCGAGACCGGGTCGTTCTCGGCGGCTGCGCGCAGGCTGGGCAAGGCCCAGTCGGTGGTGAGTGCTGCCATCGCCAACCTGGAGATCGATCTCGGCCTTGCGTTGTTCGATCGCAGCGGCCGCTATCCCGTGCTGACCGAGGCGGGTGCCCGCATCTGTCAGGAGGCAGGGGTGCTGCTGGCCCAGAGCGAGCGACTGCAGGCCATTGCCGGCGAGCTGGCCAACGGCGTCGAGTCGCGCCTCACCCTGGCTATCGACGATGACTCCCACCTGCCCTGGCTTGGCTCCCTGCTGGAGGAGTTCGCCAACCGTTACCCGGCGGTGGAGCTGGAGCTGTTGTTCCCGCTGATGGAGGACGTGACCGAGCTGCTCAAGAGCGGCCGTGCCCAGCTCGGCATCAGCTATCAGAAGGCGCACCCCGAGCGGGAGCTGGTCTCCCGCTCCCTGGGGACGGTCACCATGCCCCTGGTGGTCTCTCCGGATCACCCCCTGGCCCACAAGACGCCGTTGAAGGAGAGCGACCTGCAAGGGGCTCGCCAGTTGATGGTGACCGGACGGCGGGAGGGGACGGAGCGCCATCGCTTCCGCCTCTCGGCGCAAGTGTGGTGGGTGGAGGGGGATCTCGGGATCTTGGAGCTGGTGAAACTGGGGCTGGGATGGGCGGCGGTGCCCGAGTTTCTGCTGCACCGGCCCCTGGCGCGGGGGGAGCTGGTGGTGCTCAAGCCGGACTTCATCGCCGAGGCGGAACTGGCGCTGGAGTTGCAGTGGTATCGCGCCCGCCCGCTCGGGCAGGCGGGGCGCTGGTTGCAGGAGGCACTGCTGGCGCGGGTGCCTCGCTAGGGGGGATTCAGTCGATCAACGCATAGGGCAGGGGTTGCAGACCGAGGCTGGAGCCCTCTTCCAGCTTGAGGCGGAAGCGGGCGTCGGCCTCGGTGTCCTTGGGCAGCACGGCGGTGAGCCACACCTGACCCTGCTGCTGCCAGGCGTTGAGCACCAGACCGCTGCGGCGCCAGTTGTCACCGAGCTGGATCTCCAGGGTGTCACCGCTGGCTACCTGCGTTGCGGCAGTGCCGCTCAGCACGAAGAGGGCGCGGTTGTTGGCGCCGCGATACTTGGCGCGCGCCACCGTCTCCTGCCCCATGTAGCAGCCCTTGTTGAAGCTGATGCCATCAAGGGCTTGCAGGTTCAGCATCTGGGGGATGTATTCCCCCTGGTGGACCGCTTCCAGATGGGGGAGACCGGCTTTGATTTCCAGCCCCCACCAGAGTCCTTCGTCGCCCACCGGCAGGTTCAGGGCCTGCGGGGATGTGGTCGCCAGCAGCCAGCGGTCCGCCTCCACCCTGACTACCATGCCGCCCTCCACCAGACCGGTGCCGGTCAGCGCGAAGTGCTGTGCCATCCAGTCGTCCGTCCCCTGACCGGCCAGTCCGGTCAGGCTGCCCTGAAACTCGCCGATCTCGACCTTGGCAAAGATCGCAAACTTCTTGAGCTCCGGCAGCTGGCGGGCCAGCACTGACGGCTTGGTCAACATCAGCAGGCTGTCTTCCAGGCAGAGCAGGCGAAAATCGCTCCACAGCTTGCCCTTGGGATCGCAGTGGCCGCCGAGGGTGCTCTGACCCGGTTGCAGGGCGTTGACGTCGCAGGTGACCTGACCTTGCAGATACTTGGCGCGATCCGGGCCGCCGAGGCGGGTGATGGCCAGGTTGGTCAGGGAAAACAGGGTCGGCTCGGCAGGAAGAAGAGGGGTCGGCAGGCTCACGATGGGATTCCAGAGACAGAAAGTATGTGACCTGCATGGTAAAGACGTAAGGAATGTTTGTCAGCCGGAAAATCCTGCTGCTACCATTCCCCGGTCTTTGTAAGGAGAGTTCCATGTTGAACCCAAGTGAGAAGTCCCGCCTGAAGTGGGCCTGCCGTCGCGGCATGCTCGAGCTGGATGTGATCTTTATGCCCTTCTTTGAGCACGAGTTCGATGGCCTCGGCGAGGCCGAACAGCGCACCTTCATCCGCCTGCTGGAGTGCGAGGATCCCGAGCTGTTCCGCTGGTGCATGGGTCACGGCGTGCCCGAGGATCCCGATTTTGCCGCCATGATCCCCCTGATCCTCGAGCGCAATCAGGCCCGCCACGACAGCCTGCGCTGAGCCCGACTCGCGACCGCCACCCCTCATGGCCAGCCTCGCGTCTCCCCAGCGGGCAGTGATGCCCGTGATCGCCTCCCGCCAGCAGCGTCTGCTGCTGTGCATCCTGTTTCTGTTGCTGCTCTTGCCCGTCGCCAGCCTGATCCAGGGCTGGCAATGGGGGCTGTTCCTCCCTGTCTGGGGGCTGAGTCTGTGGCGCGCGTTGCGCCGCCATCCGGCGGCGAGCGGCGTGCTCGTCTGGGATGGGGAGTGGCTCGAGTGGCAAGGGGCGCGCCATCGGCTGGATCCCCGCAGCCGCATCCTGCCCGGGGTGCTCTGGTTGCGGCTGAAGACGGTGGAGGGCTCCGAGGGGCAGCTCTGGCTCTTCTCCGATGCCCTGGCCCCTGCACACTACCGCGCCCTGGCCCGCGCCATCCACCTCGCTGTCCGCTAGGGGCGTCTCTCTACCTGCTACATCTGCCGCTCATAGCAGATGACCCCGCCTGGGCGGGGTCATCTGGGGGAGGGCATACGCCCGAATCGAACGCAACGGCCTTATTCCAGATCCGGCGTCATTCCCGATCCGGGGTCAGCACGGTTGGCTTGGAGTCCGGCTGCATGTCCGGATAATCCAGGTTGTAGTGCAAACCGCGAGACTCCTTGCGCTCCAGGGCGCAGTTGACGATGAGCTCGGCCACCTGCAACAGGTTGCGCAGCTCCAGCAGGTTGTTGGAGACCCGGAAGTTGGCGTAGTACTCCTGCACCTCCTGCTTGAGCAGATCGATGCGACGCTTGGCCCGGGCCAGGCGCTTGTTGGTGCGCACTATGCCCACGTAGTCCCACATCATCAGCCGCAGCTCGTGCCAGTTGTGCTGGATCACCACCTGCTCGTCCGAGTCATCCACCTGGCTCTCGTCCCAGGCCGGCAGGCTGGGGGGCGCCACGCTGGTGGGCAGCTTGGCCAGGATGTCGGCTCCCGCCTGGTGGGCATAGACCACGCATTCGAGCAGGGAGTTGGAGGCCATGCGATTGGCGCCGTGCAACCCGGTATAGGTCACCTCGCCGATGGCATAGAGGCCGGGGATGTCGGTCTGGCCGTTGTTGTCGATCATCACGCCGCCACAGGTGTAGTGGGCCGCCGGGACGATGGGCATCGCCTCCCTGGTGATGTCGATACCGACCGCGAGGCAGCGCTCATAAATGGTCGGGAAGTGCTTGATGATGAAATCCGCCGGCTTGTGGCTGATGTCCAGATACATGCAATCCGCCCCGAGGCGCTTCATCTCGTGGTCGATGGCGCGGGCGACGATGTCCCGCGGGGCCAGCTCGGCCCGCTCGTCAAACTCCGGCATGAAGCGGCTGCCGTCGGGACGGCGCAGGTAGGCCCCTTCGCCACGCAGCGCTTCGGTCAGCAGGAAGTTGGGGTCGTCAGGGTGGAACAGGCTGGTGGGGTGGAACTGGTTGAACTCCAGGTTCGCCACCCGGCAGCCGGCGCGCCATGCCATGGCGATGCCGTCGCCAGAGCTGACGTCCGGGTTGGAGGTGTACTGGTACACCTTGGAGGCCCCGCCGGTGGCCAGCGCCACGAAGCGGGCGCGGATCACCTCGACCTGCTCGGCGTTGCGATTCCAGACATAGGCTCCCAATACCTTGTTGCCCGGCAGACCCAGCTTGCGGGTGGTGATGAGATCGACCGCGTTGAAGCGCTCCATCAGCTGGATGTTGGGGTGGGCGCGCACCTGGTCGATCAGGGTGAGCTGCACCGCCTTGCCGGTGGCGTCGGCCGCGTGGAAGATGCGGCGATGGCTGTGACCCCCTTCCCGGGTCAGGTGATAGTGGGATTCCCCCTCGGCATCCTCTTCCTGATCGAAGGGGACCCCTTGCTGAATGAGCCACTGGATGGAGTCGCGGGCGTTGCGGGCGGTGAACTCCACCACCGCCGGGTCGCACAACCCGGCGCCGGCGTTGAGCGTGTCGCTCACGTGGGATTCGATGCTGTCGGTCTCGTCGAACACGGCAGCGATGCCTCCTTGCGCATAGAGAGTGGCCCCCTCACTGATGGGCCCCTTGCTCAGAACCAGGACTTTGGCCTGGTCTGCCAATCGCAACGCGAGGGACAGACCGGCGGCACCGCTGCCAATGATGAGTACGTCGCAAAGGTATTCAACACTTGCTTTCATAAGTATCATTGGCCTGGATTAAGAACTGGCCCCATGGTAGCCCAAGGGGGGTTGTGATGCAGCCCGCATCACATTTTTTTCAATGCAAGCGAACTTTCCCTGATTCCTCCTGTCTGAACTTGTGCGCTTAGAAGGGGCCGGAAAAGAAAAACGATAACCTGATGGGGGTTTTACGGCTCTGATGAGCGACCAGAATCTACTGGACGAACAGCTGGTTGAACGGGTCCAGCGTGGCGATAAAAATGCATTCAACCTGTTGGTACGCAAGTACCAGCACAAGGTGGTCAACCTGGTGGCCAGGTATGTCAACAATCCGGGCGATGTACCGGATGTGGCGCAGGAGGCATTCATCAAGGCCTACCGTGCGTTGCCGACATTCCGTGGCGAGAGCGCGTTTTACACCTGGTTGTACCGGATTGCCGTCAACACGGCCAAAAACTACCTGACGTCACAGGGGCGCAGACCGCCCAGCAGTGATGTCGAAGCGGACGAGGCTGAATATTATGGTGGTGGTGAAGCCCTGCAAGAGGTGGCCACCCCGGAAAACCTGGCGCTGACCGACGAGATCAAGCGTACCGTGTTTACCGCCATAGAAGCCTTGCCAGAAGATTTGAGAACGGCGATCACCCTTCGTGAAATGGAAGGGCTGAGCTACGAGGAGATTGCGGAGATCATGGATTGTCCGGTGGGTACGGTGAGATCCCGCATCTTCCGGGCGAGGGAAGCAATCGATAAAAAGCTGCAACCTCTGATCGAGCATTAACTGGGGAAAGACAGGCAAACTTATGGCAAATAAAGAGCAACTTTCAGCCCTGATGGATGGCGACCTTAGCGAAATCGAGGTACTGAACGAGCTGGGAACGGATCCCGCTCTGCAGGATACCTGGTCGCGTTACCATCTGATCGGTGATGCCATGCGGGGTGACCTGCCGGTCAATCTGCAACTGGATCTCAGCGACAGCATCATGCTGGCGCTGGAGGATGAACCCGCCATACTGGCGCCCAAGCCGGCACAGCCTGCTGCGCCCCAGGTGCAGCCCGCCGGCAAGGTGATCCCCTTCGTTCGCCGCTTTGGCCAGCAAGTGGGGCAGTATGCCATTGCCGCCTCCGTGGCTGCCGCCGTCATCTTCGGCGTGCAGCAGTACCAGGGCAAGGATGGTGTACCGGCCAGTCCGGTGCTCAATACCATACCCGTGGGTGGCAGTGCTGCGCCGGTGAGCGTGCACTATCCCCAGGATGGCAGCCGGACCGGTGTGCGTCAGCAAGGTCTGAGCGAGCAGCAGATGCAGGAGCAGCGCGAGCGCATCAATGCCTTCCTGCGCGACCATCAACTGCAACAGCGTCTGCTGCAAGACAAGCAGATTCAGGAATAACGCATTTTTAGGGATCAGATCGTGCGCCAGTCCAGCCGTATCCTGCTGGCCTCTCTCCTGTTGATTTGTGCCAAGGCCTCGGCCGACGATCTGTCGGCCGAGGCCTTGTTGCAGCAGATGCAGAGTGCCGTTTCGCAACAAAACTTCGAATTGTCCATGGTCAAGGCCCGCCAGGGGCGCCTCGAGCCTATCCGTTTCAGCCACGGGATCATCGATGGCAAGGAGGTGGCTCACCTGAGCTATCTCGACGGCAAGGCCGTGGAGTTCCTGCAACGCCAGAACGAATACACCTTCTTCGAAAACACCCATGAACCCTACACCCTCAAGGGGGCGCGTTTCCCCGGGGTCTGGTCGAGCCTGGTGAGGATGCCGCTGCCCCGGGTGATGGAGAGTTATGACCCCGTGCTGGCGGGCCGCAGCCGGGTGGCCGGCCTGGTGGCACAAGTGGTACGGCTGGTGCCCAAGGAGGCGGACAAGTACGGCTTCGTGCTCTGGATTGACGAACAGAGCCATCTGCTGCTGCGGGTGGACATGGTGGATCGGGAAGGAAATCTGGTGGAGCAGGTGCTGGGGGTGGATCTGGACAGGCAATCTGCGCCGGCCCCCTGGCTGGTCACCCTGGCACGCAGCAAGCTGCCGGATGCGCTGGCGCTGGAAGATGCCTATCCCGCTCCCCAGCAGACCCTTAACTGGCACCTGACCTGGTTGCCCGATGGCTTCAAGGTGCTCTCTCAGGATCGGCATCAGCTGGTCAGCACCAGTCTGCCGGTGGATTACATGATGCTCTCCGACGGGCTGGTGGATCTCTCCGTCTACGTTTCCCGGGTCGATCCCAAGCAGGCGGTGCGCCAGCAGTTGATTCGCCAGGGGGCCACCTCGCTGGTGAGCTTCGTCAACGAGGTCGGGGTAGAGATCACCGTGGTGGGCGAGGTGCCCGCCGAAACCGCCAAGCGCATCGCCGAGGCCGTGCAGCCGCTGGCCCGCAACGAGGCGGTGCAGTGAGTCTTTGCCGTGAGACTTGCCCTGAGGGTGCCGCCGTGCTGAGATCCGGTGCATCCACCGCCCCCTGTGAGGAGTCATCAGGTGAGTAACATGAGTGAAGAGCTGGCCACAGTAGTGGCCATCGACGGCAATCACGCCTGGGTGGAGTGCGAGCGGCGATCCGCCTGCAGCGGTTGCCACCAACAATCCAGCTGCGGGACCGGCACCGTCGCCAAGGCCTTTCCCATGAAGGCGCAGCGGCTGCGGGTCGCCCTCACCGGCGATGTAGCGGTGGGCCAGCAGATCCGCCTGGGCATCCCTCAGGCCAGCATCCTGCGCGGTGCGGCCCTGGTGTACGTGCTGCCGCTCTTCTGTCTGCTGCTGGGCGCCCTGCTCGGCCAGCTCTGGCTGGTGCCGCTCTTGTCGGCGGGAGAGGGGGTGACCATCCTCTGCTGTCTGCTGGGCGGCGCCATCGGATTTTTACTGGTTCGTTACTTTTCTGACCGGCTCGAGCAGGGGGAATACGGTCCCCGCATGCTCGGGGTGGTGCTCAATACCCGTCATCTCTCTTGAGGGGCCTGGTCTGGCGGAGGGCATCCAGGTGCCCAACGCCCGCCAGACAAGGCGCTATTTGTGGGGCCCGCCGACTAAAGATTGGCCGTCGACCGGGTTATCCAGTAAAATCCTGCCCTCATATCCGACCCTAACTTAATTTTGAGTGATTCTTGCTCGATGAAACACATTCGTAACTTTTCGATTATTGCGCACATCGACCACGGTAAGTCGACCCTGTCGGACCGTTTGATCCAGACTTGCGGCGGCCTGTCCGATCGCGAGATGCAGGCCCAGGTGCTGGACTCCATGGATCTGGAGCGCGAGCGCGGCATTACCATCAAGGCACAGAGTGTGACCCTGAACTACCAGGCACAAGACGGTAACACCTATCAGCTGAACTTTATCGACACCCCGGGCCACGTGGATTTCTCCTACGAGGTTTCTCGCTCCCTGGCTGCCTGTGAAGGGGCACTGCTGGTGGTGGATGCCGGTCAGGGGGTTGAGGCACAGACTCTGGCCAACTGCTACACCGCCATGGAAATGGATCTGGAAGTGGTGCCGGTGCTGAACAAGATTGACCTGCCGGCCGCAGAGCCCGAGCGGGTTGCCGAGGAGATCGAGGACATTGTCGGCATCGACGCGGTGGACGCGGTGCGCTGCTCCGCCAAGACCGGCCTCGGTGTCGATCTGGTGCTGGAAGAGATCGTCGCCAAGATCCCGTCCCCAGAAGGGGATCCGGAGGCGCCGCTGCAGGCGCTGATCATCGACTCCTGGTTCGACTCCTACCTCGGGGTCGTGTCGCTCGTGCGGATCAAGAACGGTTCCCTGAAGAAGAACGACAAGATCAAGGTGATGAGCACCGGTCAGGTGTGGGGTGTGGATCGCATCGGTATCTTCACGCCGAAGCAGGTGGACACCGACGGCCTGGGTTGTGGCGAGGTAGGTTGGGTCGTCTGCGGCATCAAGGACATCCACGGTGCGCCGGTGGGGGATACCCTGACCCTGGCCAAGCACGGTGCCGAGAAGGCGCTGGCCGGCTTCAAGAAGGTGAAGCCCCAGGTCTATGCGGGCCTGTTCCCCATCTCCAGCGATGACTACGAGTCCTTCCGCGATGCGCTGGAGAAGCTCTCCCTCAACGATGCCTCCCTGTTCTACGAACCGGAGAGCTCCACGGCGCTGGGCTTCGGCTTCCGCTGCGGCTTCCTCGGGATGCTGCACATGGAGATCATCCAGGAGCGTCTGGAGCGTGAATACGATCTGGATCTCATCACCACCGCACCGACCGTGGTCTACGAGATCGAGCTGAACGATGGCTCCACCATCCACATCGACAGCCCGGCCCAGATGCCCGCCATCAACAACATCAAGGAGATGCGCGAGCCCATCGCCGAGTGCCACATCCTGCTGCCGCAGGAGTACATGGGCAACGTCATCACCCTCTGCATCGAGAAGCGCGGCGTACAGACCAACATGGTCTACCACGGCAAGCAGGTGGCGCTGACCTACGAGATCCCGATGGCGGAAGTGGTGCTCGACTTCTTCGACCGTCTGAAGTCCACCAGTCGCGGCTACGCCTCCCTGGACTACGGCTTCAAGCGTTTCGAAACCTCCGACATGGTCCGTCTGGACATCATGATCAACGGCGAGCGGGTCGACGCCCTGGCCATCATCACCCACAAGGAGAACGCCCAGTATCGCGGTCGCCAGGTGGTGGAGAAGATGCGCGAGCTGATCCCGCGCCAGATGTTCGACATCGCCATCCAGGCCGCCATCGGCAACCAGATCATCGCCCGCAGCACTGTCAAGGCATTGCGTAAAGACGTCACCGCCAAGTGCTACGGTGGTGACGTGAGCCGGAAGAAGAAACTGCTGAACAAGCAGAAAGAAGGCAAAAAGCGGATGAAGTCCCTGGGCCGTGTGGACGTGCCGCAAGAGGCCTTCCTCGCCATTCTCCACGTCGGAAAGGATTAATCGATGGCAAGCACCTTTTCCCTGATCCTCGTCGTCGTCACCCTGCTGACCGGCATCATCTGGACGCTCGACAAGCTGGTCTGGGCCAAGCAGCGGGCGGCCAAGATTGCCGCCGCCCGTGCCAATGCCGGTCCGGATGTGGACGAGAAGACACTGGCCAAGGTGGCCCCCATGCCGGTCTGGATCGAACAGACCGGCGGGGTTTTCCCGGTGATCGCGCTGGTGCTGATCCTGCGCTCCTTCATCTTCGAGCCGTTCCAGATCCCGTCCGGCTCCATGATGCCGACCCTGCTGGTGGGCGACTTCATCCTGGTTGAGAAGTTTGCCTACGGCCTCAAGGACCCGGTGACCAACACCAAGTTCCTCGAGACCGGTGAGCCGAAGCGCGGTGATGTGGTGGTCTTCAAGTATCCGCTGGATACCCGGGTGGACTACATCAAGCGGGTGGTCGGCATGCCCGGCGATCGGGTCATCTATCGCAACAAGGAGCTGATGATCCGGCCCAAGTGCGATGAGCAGGAAGGGAAAACGTGCCCTGGCTTCCAGAAGCTGGACGTCAAGTTCGAGCAGCGCGGCGAGTTCAGCCAGATGGGGATCCCGCTGGATCGCTACACCGAACAGTTGGGCGATGTCTCCCACGAGACCTTGCGCAACCCGCTGATGCCGGACTTGGTGGACCGCTACTATCGCCAGCCCGGCACCTACCCCGACGAGTGGGTAGTGCCGGAAGGCCACTATTTCGTGATGGGTGACAACCGCGACAACAGCACCGACAGCCGTTTCTGGGGTTTCGTGCCCGAGCAGAACCTGGTGGGCAAGGCGGTCGCCATCTGGATCAGTTTCGAATTCGAGCGCGAGGAAGGGTCCAGCTTGCCGAGCTGGGTGCCGACCGGTGTGCGCTTCAACCGCATTGGCGGAATCAAGTAAATGAATATCAAGATGAACAGACTGCAGTCCCGTCTCGGGCATGTCTTTCAGGATCCTGAGCTGCTGACCCGAGCACTGACCCATCGCAGCGCAGGGTCCCGTCACAACGAGCGCCTGGAATTTCTGGGGGACTCCATCCTGAGTCTGGTGATTGCCGATGACCTCTTCCACCGCTTCCCGCAGGCGGCGGAAGGGGATCTCAGCCGGATGCGCGCCACCCTGGTGCGCGAGAAGACGCTGGCCGAGCTGGGCCGGGAATTCGACCTCGGGGATCACCTGATCCTGGGGCCGGGGGAGCTGAAAAGCGGCGGTTTTCGCCGCGAGTCCATCCTGGCCGACACCGTCGAGGCGGTGATCGGCGCCATCTATCTGGACACGGATCTGGAGCGGGTGCGCAGCCTCCTGCTCGGCTGGTATGCCAGCCGCCTTGGCGAGATCAAGCCCGGGATCGAACAGAAGGATCCCAAGACCCGTCTGCAAGAGATCCTGCAGGGAAGCCGCAAATCCCTGCCGACCTACACGGTGACCAACGTCAAGGGCGAGGCCCACAACCAGGAGTTCACCGTCCAGTGCGAAGTGGATGGGCTGGATGGCCCCCTGGTCGGGATCGGCTCCAGCCGCCGCAAGGCCGAACAGGCCGCGGCGCAGCAAGCACTGGAACGGCTGTCATGAGCACCATGACGGATCCGGCACTGTGCGCTCTTTTCACTCCATCAGCATTGGGAACGCGGTCATGACAGATACCACTTATTGCGGCTTTGTCGCCATCGTGGGCCGCCCCAACGTGGGCAAGTCCACCCTGCTCAACAAGTTGCTCGGCCAGAAGGTCAGCATCACCTCGAAGAAGCCCCAGACTACCCGTCACCGGATCCTGGGGATCGACACCGAGGAGAACCATCAGACCATCTATGTGGATACCCCGGGTCTGCACATCGAGGAGAAGCGGGCCATCAACCGCCTGATGAACCGCGCCGCCACCAGTTCCCTGGGGGACGTGGCCATGGTGGTGTTCGTGGTGGACGGCACCCACTGGACCAAGGATGACGAGATGGTGCTGGGCAAGCTGCGCCACCTCAAGTGCCCCGTGGTGCTGGCGGTCAACAAGATCGACAACGTCAAGGAGAAAGAGGATCTGCTGCCGCACCTCGAGTGGCTGGGTCAGCAGATGAACTTTGCCCACATCCTGCCCATCAGCGCCGAGAAGGGCACCAACGTGGAGAAGATCCGCGAGTGGGCCAAGGATCTGCTGCCGGAGAACGTCCACTTCTTCCCGGAAGATTACGTGACCGACCGCTCTTCCCGCTTCATGGCCTCCGAGATCATCCGCGAGAAGCTGATGCGCTTCACCGGTGAGGAGCTGCCCTATTCGGTGACGGTGGAGATCGAGCGCTTCAAGGTGGAGGAGACAGGTCTTTACCACATCCACGGCCTCATCCTGGTGGAGCGCGAAGGCCAGAAGAAGATGGTCATCGGCAACAAGGGCGAGAAGATCAAGACCATCGGCACAGAGGCGCGCATCGACATGGAACGGCTGTTCCAGAACAAGGTGCATCTCGAGCTGTGGGTCAAGGTCAAGTCCGGCTGGGCCGACGACGAGCGGGCCCTGCGCAGCCTCGGGTATGGCGACGACTGATTGCTGACCCCGGCTTTCGTCATCCACAGTCGGCCCTATCGGGAGACCAGCCAGCTGGTCGAGGTCTTCACCCAGGATAGCGGTCGATTCACCCTGGTGGCTCGCGGTTCCCGCGGGCCACGCTCCTCTCTGAAGGGGCTGCTTCAGCCCTTCACCCTGCTCACCATTGCCTGGCGCGGCAAGGGGGATCTCAAGAACCTCACCCAGGTGGAGTGCCCGGATCACTCGTTGCGCCTCGGCGGGGATCGTCTCTTCTACGGCCTCTATCTCAACGAGCTGGTCTACTACCTGCTGGAAGCGCACACCCCCTTCCCCGAGGTGTTCGACGCCTATGCCCGTGCCATCATGGCCCTGGCGGACGGAGAGACCCCGGAGCTGCCCCTGCGCCGCTTCGAGTTCCTGCTGCTGCAGGCCCTGGGCTACGCGGTGGACTTCGAATATGCCGCGGACGACGACTCCCCCATCGACCCCACCCTGCTTTATGGCTTCGAGCGGGAGCTCGGCTTTGTCGCTTGCGAGCGGGCGCCGGATCCCCGTACCCTGTTCCTCGGCGCCCACCTGCTGGCCTTCGCCGAGGGGCGTTTCGACACTCCTCCCTTGCTGCAGGCGGCCAAGCGTTTCAGCCGGCTGGCGCTGCAGCCCTATCTCGGCAAGCGTCAACTGAAGAGCAGGGAGCTCTTTTTGAAGCGAAAAGGCAGTGTTTCAAGCTGATTTTTATTATCTAGTGATGTTTTGTGTTTATGACATCGCTTTTGATGAACAATAATGCTGTCGCCGCGACCAGAACCGGCCTGCGGCGGCACATGGACAGAGGGGCGGGCACCACCCGCTCCGGCATTCACAGATGACCTGTATCAAGGAGTAAGCAATGAGCGAGATCTACCTGGGTGTGAACATCGATCATATCGCCACCCTGCGCAACGCCCGCGGCACCCAGTATCCGGATCCGGTACAGGCCGCCTTCGTGGCCGAGCAGGCCGGTGCCGATGGCATCACGGTCCACCTGCGGGAAGATCGCCGCCACATCACCGACCGGGACGTGGAGATCCTGCGCCAGACGATCCAGACCAGGATGAACCTGGAGATGGCGGTGACCGAGGAGATGATCGGCATCGCCTGCCGCATCAAGCCCCACTTCGTCTGTCTGGTGCCGGAGAAGCGCACCGAGGTGACCACCGAGGGTGGTCTGGACGTGGCGGGCCAGCTGGACAAGGTGACCGATGCGGTGACCCGTCTTGCGGCCGTCGGTGCTCAGGTATCCCTCTTCATCGATGCGGATCCGTTGCAGATCGATGCGGCCGCCGCGAGCGGTGCTCCCTTCATCGAGATCCACACCGGCCGCTACGCCGATGCCACCACGGACGCCGAGCGCAACGCCGAGTTCAAGCGCATCGCCGCCGGTGCTTCCTACGCCGCTGGCAAGGGCTTGAAGGTCAATGCGGGCCACGGTCTGCACTACCACAACGTCAAGGCCATCGCCGCCATCCCCGAGCTCTATGAGCTCAACATCGGTCACGCCATCATCGGTCGCGCCGCCTTCGACGGTCTGGCCAAGGCGGTCAGCGACATGCGTGCGCTGATGCAGGAAGCCCGTCAGGGGATCTGATGCCGCTTCGCAGGTATGAAAACCACAAGGGACGCTTCGGCGTCCCTTGTGGTTTTCAGGAGTGGAAGGCGGGGTGAACCCCGTGTTCATCTGGCATGGGGCCGGGCATCCGTGTGCAGAGGGCGAAAGGGAAGGGGCGTCTCAGCCTGGTTCCGGGAAGTAGCGCTCCAGCAGGGCGGTGAGGATGGCCTGGCACTCGGCATCCGGCTCGCCGGTGACCAGGGCGGGGCGAAAGTGAAGCTGGAAGGCGCGCAGGACGGCGCGGCTCTGCTCATCCCAGGCGCCGTGCTGGGGTAGGCCGTAGCCGTAACGGGCAAGCTGCTGCTGCCATTGCAGCGCATCCCAGGGGATGAGCTGCGTCTGGCGCAGCTCGGCCACCCGGGCCTCGTCGGGCCAGGCGCCGACACCGTAGCGCAGGGCGAGCTCGCGCCAGGGGAACCGGGGGCCGGGATCCTGCTTGCGCTCGGGGGCGACATCGCTGTGGGCCAGCACCTGGGTGGGGGGGATCTGGTAGCGTTCGACCAGATCCCGGGCGAGGGCGCCGAGGGCGTCGATCTGAGCAGGGGGATAGGGTTGCCAGTGTCTCAGATGGGCGGGCAGGGCCGCGTCTTTCTCGTCATACCCGAGATTCACTATCTCGATGCCGAGCGAACTGGCGTTGAGCCCGGCGTAGTGATGCCAGCGACTGCGTCCGGCGTGCCAGGCCCGCTGGCTGTCGGGCACCAGCTGGTAGACCGGGAACGGTTGCTCGTCGGTGTCGCGGGGGATCAGGTAGTGGGCGCTCACCTTGTGCTCCGGTTCGGTCAGCAGGCGTAGGGAGCGGGCATCCTCTTCATCCGTGTAGTGCAGGATGAGAAAGGCGATGCGCTCGTTCTGGCTGGCACTCTGATGCTCCTGATTGAGACGATAGGGCGCAGGCTGGCAGGCGCCGAGCAGCAGGATGAGGGGCAGTGACCAGCGCCAGCGCGCCGCGAACCGGCACGCGCCGCCGCTCGTCGGGCGTGGAGCCAGCAGGCGGCGCCAGCCCATGGTCTAGCCTCGCACCTGGCCGGAGGCGGTCATCAGGGCCCGGGCCTGTATTTGGTGGTGAGGCCAATCAGGAAGTTGCGCAGGATCTGATCCCCGCAATCCTGATAGTGCTTGTGATCCCTGGCACGGAATAGGGCGCTCAGCTCGGACTTGGAGAGGTTGAAGTTCGCGAGCTTGAGGGTGCCCAGCATCTCCTCTTCCTTGTAGTTGAGGCCGATGCGCAGCTTGCGCAGGATCAGGTTGTTGTTGATCCGGTTCGGGATCACCTGGGGCGGGGCATCTTCCCGCACACCGCGGCGCAGGGCGATGAAGCCGTCGAGGAACTGGCTCAGTGCCGAGTCCGGGCAAGGGACAAAGCCCGGGTCCTGCTCTTCCCCTTCCGCCGCCTCTTTCAGCAACCAGCTGTGGAGCTGGGCGTGGGTGACGGTCAGGTTGCCCTTGGCAAAGATCTCGACCATCTGGTCGTTGCTGATGCTGAGGGCATAGCGCAGGCGGCGCAGAATATCGTTGTTGGTCATGTTGACTCCTGTGGAAACGGCGCAGATGTTACCACCTGCCGCCTGTCCAGTCAGAAAAAGCGCCTCAGTCGGTCAGGGCCAGGTAGCGGGGGGCCTCCTGCCTCACCTGCTCCAGGGCATCCTGCAGCTCCAGCAACTCGGGTTCCAGATCGCTCACGGCGACCCCGTCGCGCAGCTGCTGCTCGAGCTGGGAGAGCAGGCGTTGCAGACCCGGCACCCCGGAGTAGGCGCAGCCACCGTTGAGGCGGTGGAGCTGGGCCAGCACGTCTGCATCGTCGGCACTCCCTTCCAGCGCCGCCGCCAGGATGGGCTCCACCTCGTCGAAGCTGGCCAGCAGCATGGTCAGCATCTCCCGGGCGAGGGCTGGCTTGCCGGCGGCCTGACGCACGGCGAGGGGCCAGTCTATCTGCTGATCCCCGTGATTCTGGTGCCGCCGGTGGGCGAAGTCGGTGATGAGCTGCGCCAGCATCCCCTCGTCGATGGGTTTGGCCAGGTAGTCGTCCATGCCCTGGCGAATGAGGCGCTCCCGCTCACCGGGAATGGCATGGGCGGTGACCGCGACGATGGGGGTCTCGGTGTTGAGGGAGTGGTGGCGGATCGCCTGGGTGGCGCTGATGCCGTCCATGACGGGCATCTGGATATCCATGAAGATGATGTCGAACGGCTGGCTCTGGGCCAGGTTGACCGCCTCCTTGCCGTTCTTGCACACCACCACCTCGGTCACCATCTCCTTGAGCATGGCGGCGATGAGCTTGAGGTTGGCGGCGTTGTCATCCACCGCCAGCACCTTGACCGCCTGCACGCTGCGCGGCGTCGGCGCGGGCAGGGGGGCACGGCGTACCGCCTCGGGGGAGAGCAGGGCGTGCAGCAACTTGCGATGGTTGATGGGCTTGGAGAGGCAGTGGACGGCGCCGTGGGCCAGCATGGCGTCGTAGAGGGCCGGCTCGTGGCTGCTGAGCAGCACTATGGTGTTCTGCTGGCCGTCCAGTCCGTCGAGACGGGCAATCACCTGCTGTGGGCTGTGCAGGGTGCTGCTGCCGATGAGCACCATGTCCTGGCTGCTCATCGGGGGCCACTCCTCGTCCACCGTCAGGGAGTGCACATCCAGGTGCCACTCTCCCAGCAGGGCAAGCAGGGAGGCGTGAGTGAAGGGATCCGGCTCCAGCAGCCAGACCCGCTTGCCCTGGATGCGATCCAGCGGAAGCCGCTCGCTCTGGGGCAGGGGTGAGACATCCAGATCCAGGTGGAACGAGAAAACCGACCCCTTGCCGAGTTCGGATTCGAAGCGGATCTGGCCCCCCATCTGCTGCACCAGCTTCTGGGTGATGACGAGCCCGAGCCCGGTGCCCCCATAGCGGCGGGAGATGGAGGAGTCAGCCTGGTTGAAGGCCTGGAACAACTGGCGCTGCTGCTCTTCCGAGATGCCGATGCCGGTATCGCGAATCAGCACCCGCAGGCGCACCTTGTTGCCGTTCGATTCCCCGGTCTGCTCGACACGCACGTCCACGTTGCCGCGCTCGGTGAACTTGATGGCGTTGCCGGTGAGGTTGGTGAGCACCTGCTGCAGGCGCATGGGGTCGCCGGTGAGGTAGTCCGGCACGGCGGCATCCACCTGGAGGGAGAGTTCGAGCTGCTTGTCGTGGGCGCTCGGCCCCAGCAGGTGCATGGTCTCGTTGAGGGTGTCCCGCAGGCTGAAGGGGATGTGCTCGAGCTGCAGCTTGCCCGCCTCCAGCTTGGAGAAGTCGAGGATGTCGTTGATGATCCCAAGGAGGTTGCGCGCCGACTTCTCGATGGTCTGCATGTAGTCGGTCTGGCTCGGGGTCAGGCTGGTCTTGAGCAGTTGGCGGGTGAAGCCGATGACCCCGTTGAGCGGGGTGCGCAGCTCGTGGGACATGTTGGCGAGGAACTCGGACTTGACCCTGGCGGCCTCCTGGGCGCGCTTCTTCGCCATGTCGAGCTCGACGTTCTGGATCTCGATCTGCTCGAGGGTCTCCCGCAGATCCGACGTCGCCTGATCGATGTTCTGCTGCATCTCCTCGTGATATTCGGAGAGCGCCTTGGCCATGGCGTTGATGCCGTTCTTGAGCATGTCCAGCTCGCCGGTGAGCTGGCCGCTGACCCGGGTATCGAGTCGCCCCTCCCTGATCCGGTGCACCGCCTGCACCATGTCGGTGATGGGCTGGGTCACGCTCTTGACCAGACGGAAGCCGAACAGGGCGCTGATGGCCAGCCCGATGAGCACGATGATGACCGCGAAGAAGGCGTCGCGGTACTGCAGGACGATGGCCCTGTCCGTGGCGAGCTGCATGGAGATGTAGCCGATGACCGGCGGCTCCAGATCGCTTGGCAGCGGGAAGCCGTCCAGGCTGGTCTCTGCCTGGATGGGGGTGCGCAGTATGATGTCATCGCCGTTGACGGAGACGCTGGTCAGGGCCGGGATGACGCTGCCGTCCGGCAGACGAAGCTGGCTGAAGTCCCTGTGGTAGTTGGACGTCACGAACAGCTGGTTCTCCTGGGTGAAGACGGCGATGGACTTGATGAAGGGCGAGTTTTTGCGATGGGTGAGCCCGATCAGCCGCTTGAGGGATTCGCGGCTGTGCTGTGTCATGCCGTATTCGCTGGCGATGGCCAGGGGCTCGATGATGTTGATGCCCTGATCGATGAGGTTGTTTTCCAGCTGCTGATAGCGGTGGAAGGTGAAATAGCCGGCGATGAGGCCGCCGATGATGAGGGTCGGCAAGATGGTGAAGGCCAGCACCCGGGCCCTGAGACCGTACTTGGTCATGCCGCCGACCCGCCTTTCGCAAGAGAGGCCATGATCCGGGGCGCATGCAGGCACCGGGGTCGGGCAGGCAATACAGTCAATGTCGCTGTACGGGGTCTCAGGCCGTATCCGGTCATATCAATGGGCCACTTTTGGTCAGAATGGACGATGGGGCGGATGCCGCGGCTGGGGCCCTCAGGCCGTATTTGGTCATACGATTATTCTTGTGGGACAATGGTCTGCCGCAGATTCCACAATCATGACATAGCCACCTATAGGCACCAAGTTTTATGGCCCAGTTTTTCAAGCCCCAAAAGAAATCCACCCAGCCCCAACGTATTGAATTTACGGTAGACAGTCTGGATCACCACTGTGTCGGCGTCGGCCGTCATCAGGGCAAGGCCATCTTCGTCGAAGGGGCGCTGCCCGGCGAGGCCATCAAGGCCCGCATCATCGACGACAAGAAGCACTATGCCCACGCCGCCCTGCAACAGGTGGTGACCCCGGCGGACAACCGGGTCGCCCCCTTCTGCGACCACTATCGCGAGTGTGGCGGTTGCAGTGCCCAGCACCTGGGAGAGGGAGATCAGCTGGCGGCCAAGGAGGCGGGACTGGTCAGCCTGTTCGAGCGCCTTGGCAACATCCAGGCGCCAGCGTTGGCACCTGCGCTGACGGGGGAGTCCCGCGCCTACCGCCGGGTCTGCCGTCTGGCCATCAAGTTTGACAAGAACGGTCGCTGTACCCGGGTGGGCTTTCGTCGTCGCCAGTCGAACGATCTGGTAGAGATTGCCGGCTGTCCTGTGCTGGCCGAGCCCCTCTCTGCTCTTATCGCCCCTCTGCGCGAATGCCTCAACCGGTTGAAAAGCCAGCGCGAACTGGGCCATGCGGAACTCATTCAGGGGGAGCAGGGCATTCTGATGCTGCTGCGCCACACCGGTCGCCCCACCGAGGCGGATCGGGCGCACTTGACCGAGTTTGCCACCGCCCAGGGGATAGACCTCTATCTGCAGGCGGCGGACGAGCAGATCGAACCTCTGCGTCAACAGTCTCAGCCAAGTTACACGCTGGATGGCCTATCTCTTGCATTCGCTCCCGGCGACTTCATCCAGGTCAACGGGCCCGTCAACCAGCGCATGGTGGAGCAGGCATTGAGCTGGCTCGACGCAGGCAAGGATGACAAGGTGCTGGACCTCTTCTGCGGCATCGGCAACTTCACCCTGCCGCTGGCCCGTCAGGCCCGCGAAGTGGTGGGGGTGGAAGGGGAGTTCGCCATGGTGACGCGTGCACAGGAGAATGCCCGCCGCAACGGTATCGACAACGCCCGCTTCTACAAGGCGGACTTGAGCGGCGACATCGTGGGCATGTCCTGGGCCCGGGAAGGGTTCGATCTGGTACTGCTGGATCCGGCCAGACCCGGGGCGCTGGAGGTGATGAGCCACGTGGTGGCACTTTCCCCCAAACGGGTGGTCTATGTTTCCTGTAACCCGGTCACCCTAGCCCGTGACAGTCAGGTGCTGGTGCAGGGGGGCTACAAGCTGACCCGTCTGGGGATGCTGGACATGTTCCCCCACACTGGTCATCTGGAGTCCATGGCGCTGTTCGAACGGGGCTGAGTCGAGGCGACCGCATTATTCTGGATGAATCAAGATGCGGTCGTGATGATTTTTCGATGTGCATGATGCTGCCAGAGTGAGGTAAAACAGGTGTTTTTCGCTGCCTTCAACGGGCAGGGCAGAATGCGGTTATCTTGGTTTTCCAGCGGCGGCAGCGCTGTTTGAGCGGGAGTGATTAGGGTAATCTAGGTTGTCGATAGTGGATCGGATGCGGGGAAGAGCCCTGTCACCTTGCGCGGTGACATGCCTTGAAAACTCTTTCATGCATCCCCATTTGAGGCAGTCATCAGTTGATGAGGGGATGAGGAGAGCATCGGCTTTCGACCCCACACTTTTAAGGATTGATACCATGGTTGCGGTGCGCGATATTCATTTGAAAGACAATTTCACTCTGGATGAGTGGGTCAGTTCCCTTACCCTGAGTGAAAGTGACAAGAATCAGCTGCGAACCGTCTACCAGTATTGCCTGACCCTGGGTGACGAAGCGCTCACCAACCGCCTGCTGGTGCGCGGGGTCGAGATGGTGGGCATCCTGCTGATGCTCAGCATGGATCTCGCCACCCTCAAGGCCGCCATTCTCTATCCCTTCGTCGAAGCCGGTCTCATCAGCCAGGAAAAGGTGAACGAGGACTTCGGCCCCAAGATCGCCAAGCTGGTGGAAGGGGTGCTGGAGATGGAGGCCATCCGCTCCCTGCAAACCCTTCACCGCAGCGAAACCTCGCCGGAGCAGGTGGACAACGTGCGCCGCATGCTGCTCGCCATGGTCGAGGACGTGCGCGCCGTGGTCATCAAGCTGGCGGAGCGCATCGCCTGCCTGCGTGAGGCGAAGAAAGCGGATGAGGAGACCCGGGTGCTGATGGCCCAGGAGATCACCAACATCTATGCTCCCCTTGCGAACCGCCTCGGTATCGGTCAGCTCAAGTGGGAGCTCGAGGATCTCGCCTTCCGCTACCTGCACCCGGACACCTACAAGCAGATCGCCAAGCAACTGGACGAGAAACGGCTCGACCGCGAGCGCTACATCCGTGAATTCGTGCAGTCTCTGCGCGATGCCCTGGCCGAGGCCGGCGTCGAGGCCGAGGTCTATGGCCGACCGAAACACATCTACAGCATCTGGCGCAAGATGCAGAAGAAGCACCTCGAATTCAACGAGCTGTTCGATGTGCGCGCGGTGCGGGTGATCACCAAGCGGCTGCAGGATTGCTACGCGGCGCTCGGTATCGTTCACACCCATTTCCACCATATTCCCCGCGAATTTGACGACTATGTCGCCAACCCCAAGCCCAATGGTTACCAGTCCATCCACACCGTGGTGGTGGGGGAGGAGGGCAAGACGGTGGAGATCCAGATCCGTACCGAGCAGATGCATCAGGATGCGGAGCTCGGTGTGGCTGCGCACTGGCGCTACAAGGAAGGGGCCCAGGCCGCTGCCAAGACCAGCACCTTCGAAGACAAGATCGAATGGCTGCGCAAACTCCTCGCCTGGCAGGAGGACCTCTCGGAGAGCGGCTCCTTGCTGGACGATCTGCGCAGTCAGGTGTTCGAGGACAGGGTTTATGTCTTCACTCCCAAGGGCGATGTCATCGACCTGCCGGCAGGGGCGACGCCGCTCGACTTCGCCTATCACGTGCACAGCATGATCGGTCACCGCTGCATCGGCACCAAGATCGACGGTCGTATCGTGCCCTTCACCTATACGCTGCAAACCGGTGATCAGGTGGAGGTGATCACCCAGAAGGAGCCGAACCCGAGCCGCGACTGGATGAACCCGAACGCCGGCTTCCTGCGCTCCAGCCGGGCGCGGGCCAAGGTGGCCACCTGGTTCAGAAAGCTGGACCGGGACAAGAACATCGCCGCCGGCAAGGAGCTGCTGGAGAAAGAGCTGGACAGACACAACCTCACCCTCTCCAAGGTGGACAAGGTAGTGCTGGAGCGCTTCCATGCGGAGGAGCTGGAAGATTTGCTGGCCGGTATCGGCAGCGGCGACATCCGCATCAACCAGCTGCTCAATTATCTGGATACCCGCTACAACAAGCCGACGGCGGAAGAAGAAGATCGCCGTCTGCTGGAGAAGCTGGAGCAGAAGGCCAATGTGCCCTTCCGCCCCAAACCCAAGGATCACATAGTAGTGGAAGGGGTGGGCAACCTGATGACTCACATCGCCCGCTGCTGCCAGCCCATCCCGGGGGACGCCATCCAGGGCTTCATCACCATGGGACGGGGGGTTTCCATCCACCGGGAGGATTGCGAGCAGCTCAAGGAGCTGTCGCGTCGCAACCCGGAGCGCTTGATCGATGCGGTCTGGGGGGAGAACTACTCCGGCGGTTACGGTCTCACCATCCGCATTCTCTCCAACGACAGATCCGGCCTGCTGCGCGACATCACCACCGTGCTCGCCAACGAGAAGATCAACGTGATGGGAGTGCGTTCGCGCTCCAACGTGCGCGAGCAGACCGCCGAAATAGACATGGAGCTGGAGATTTACAACATCAACGCCTTCAACCGGGCGTTGGCCAAGCTCAGTCAGCTCAACGACGTGATCAGCGCCAAGCGGCTGTAATGCTCAACCGACCGGCCCCAGTGGCCGGTCTGCATTTTCTCCCTCCTTGCAGAGCATTGAAGACGGATATCACGCGCCCCATCTCCGTCCGCCATGGCTCCACATCATGTGGAACAGTGGCGTGAGCGGATATTGATGAACCCCATTTACCGAATCGAAAGTGAGTTACCCATGTCCCAACGCTACGACCTTCCCCAACTGCTCGACATCATGGCCAGATTGCGTGACCCGAACGGGGGCTGCCCCTGGGATCTCAAGCAGAGCTTCCAGACCATAGTGCCGCACACCCTGGAGGAGGCCTACGAGGTGGCGGATGCCATCGAGAGCGAAGATTGGCAAGGGCTGAAGGGGGAGCTCGGTGATCTGCTGTTCCAGGTCGTGTTCTATGCCCAGCTCGGCAAGGAGCAGGGATTGTTCGACTTTGCCGACATCGTCGATACCGTGAGCGAGAAGCTCATTCGCCGCCACCCCCATGTCTTCTCCGATGCCGACCTGGGTGACGAGCAGGCGGTCAAAGCGAACTGGGAGGCGGAAAAGGCCAAAGAGCGTGCGGCGCTCGACAAGGAGAGCGTGCTGGACGATATCCCCCTCTCCCTGCCTGCCCTGACCCGGGCAGCCAAGATCCAGAAGCGCTGCGCTACCGTCGGTTTTGACTGGAAGACGCTGGGGCCCGTGGTGGACAAGATCCACGAGGAGATCGACGAGGTGATGGAAGAGGCGTTGATGGCGGATGTGGACGAGGGGCGGGTGAGCGACGAGCTTGGTGATCTCTTGTTCGCCACAGTCAACCTGGTGCGCCATCTGGGCAAGGATCCCGAGCAGGTGCTGAGGGCTGCCAACACCAAGTTTGAGCGTCGTTTTCGTCAGGTTGAACACTTTATTGCCGCAGAAGGTCTGAAAATGACGGATTGCTCCCTGGAGAAGCTGGACGAGGCCTGGGACAAGGCCAAGGAAACCGAGCAAAGTTGATTTGGCGCAAGACGGGGCGGCGGGGAGCCTGATAGATTTTTGTTCATTGTTTGGGAGTGGGGGTTTTGGTATACTGTTTCCCCGTCCTGCTTCATCCCCGAAGCACCCCTTAAAATTCCCTAAACTTCTTTCAGGTTCAGCATGACGACCAAATATATTTTTGTGACTGGTGGCGTTGTTTCATCCCTCGGCAAAGGCATTGCCGCAGCTTCTCTGGCAGCCATTCTGGAAGCCCGTGGTCTGGATGTGACCATCATGAAACTGGACCCGTACATCAACGTGGATCCGGGCACCATGAGCCCGACCCAGCATGGTGAAGTGTTCGTAACCGAGGACGGGGCCGAAACCGATCTGGATTTGGGCCACTACGAGCGTTTCATCCGCACCAAGATGACCCGCCGCAACAATTTCACCACCGGCCGCATTTATGCGGACGTGCTGCGCAAGGAGCGTCGTGGTGACTATCTGGGCGCCACCATCCAGGTGATCCCGCACATCACCAACGCCATCAAGGAGCGGGTGATTGCCGGTGCCGAAGGCCATCAGGTTGCCATCGTCGAAGTGGGCGGTACCGTGGGCGACATCGAGTCCCTGCCGTTCCTTGAAGCCATTCGTCAGCTGGCGGCCATCGTGGGTCGCAACAATGCCATGTTCATGCACCTGACCCTGGTTCCTTACCTGGCCGCCGCCGGCGAGGTGAAGACCAAGCCGACCCAGCACTCCGTGAAGGAGCTGCTCTCCATCGGTATCCAGCCGGATGTGCTGATCTGCCGCTCCGACCGCGCCATTCCGGCCAACGAGCGTGCCAAGATCGCCCTGTTCTGCAACGTGCCCGAGCGCGCCGTCATCTCCATGAAGGATGTCGACTCCATCTACAAGATCCCGGCGCTGCTGAAATCCCAGGGGCTGGACGGCTACATCACCGAGCGCTTCGGCATCGAGTGCAAAGAAGCCGACCTGGCCGAGTGGGAACAGGTCATCTATGAAGAGGCCAACCCGACTGCCGAAGTCACCATCGGCATGGTGGGCAAGTATGTCTCTCTGCCGGACGCCTACAAGTCCGTCAACGAAGCGCTCAAGCACGGTGGCCTGAAGACCCGTCTCTCCGTCAACATCAAGTACATCGACTCCCAGGACATCGAGACCCGTGGCGCCGAGCTGCTGGAAGGTCTGGATGCGATCCTGGTACCGGGTGGCTTCGGCGAACGCGGCGTGGAAGGCAAGATTCTGGCCGCCAAATATGCCCGCGAGAACAAGATCCCGTACCTCGGTATCTGCCTGGGCATGCAGGTTGCCTTGATCGAATACGCCCGCAACGTGGCGGGCATGGAAGGGGCTCACTCCTCCGAGTTCAAGAAAGACAGCCCGTTCCCCGTGGTCGGTCTCATCACCGAGTGGGTGGATGATGAAGGCAACGTCGAGACCCGGACCGAGAAGTCCGATCTGGGCGGCACCATGCGTCTGGGCTCCCAGCTCTGCCACCTGGTGGAAGATTCCAAGGTCCGTCAGATGTACGGCAGCCCGACCATTTACGAGCGCCACCGTCACCGTTATGAAGTGAACAACAAGCTGCTGCCGCAGATTGAAGCGGCAGGTCTGAAGGTGACCGGTCTCTCCGCCGACAAGAAGCTGGTGGAAATCATCGAGATCCCGGATCACCCCTGGTTCGTGGCCGCGCAGTTCCACCCGGAGTTCACCTCGACTCCCCGTGATGGCCACGCCCTGTTCGCCGGTTTTGTGAAGGCGGCGGGCGAGTATCAGAAGCGTAATTTGAAGTAATTGAAAATAAATGCGGTTGGGGCTCTGTGCCACAGCCGCTTTTTTTGGCATATTTTTGTTGTTTTTTTACGAAACCTGAGGAAATACACATGTCCAAGATCGTTAAAGTGATCGGTCGTGAAATCATCGACTCCCGTGGTAACCCGACCGTTGAGGCCGAAGTTCACCTGGAAGGTGGTTTTGTTGGTATGGCAGCCGCTCCGTCTGGCGCGTCCACCGGTTCCCGCGAAGCGCTGGAACTGCGTGACGGCGACAAGAGCCGTTTCCTGGGTAAAGGCGTGCTGAAAGCCATCGAAGCCGTCAACGGCCCGATCGCTCAGGCTCTGCTGGGTAAAGATGCCAAGGACCAGGCCACTGTCGACCAGATCATGATCGACCTCGACGGTACCGAGAACAAATCCAAGTTCGGCGCCAACGCCATCCTGGCTGTTTCCCTGGCCAACGCCAAAGCTGCCGCTGCTGCCAAAGGCATGCCGCTGTACGCCCACATCGCCGAGCTGAATGGCACCCCGGGTGTCTACTCCATGCCGCTGCCCATGATGAACATCATCAACGGTGGTGAGCACGCCGACAACAACGTCGACATCCAGGAGTTCATGATCCAGCCGGTTGGCGCCAAGACCCTGAAAGAAGCCGTTCGCATGGGCGCAGAAGTGTTCCACAACCTGGCCAAAGTGCTGAAGTCCAAGGGCTACAACACTGCCGTCGGTGACGAAGGTGGTTTCGCTCCGAACCTGAAATCCAACGCCGAAGCGCTGGAAGTGATCGCTGAAGCTGTTGCCGCTGCCGGTTACAAACTGGGCACCGACATCACCCTGGCCATGGACTGCGCTGCGTCCGAGTTCTACGACGCAGAGAAGAAAGAGTACAACCTGAAGGGCGAAGGTCGTATCTTCACCTCCAACGGTTTCTCCGACTTCCTGGCTGACCTGACCACCAAGTTCCCGATCGTCTCCATCGAAGATGGCCTGGACGAATCCGACTGGGAAGGCTTCGCCTACCAGACCGCCGAACTGGGCAAGAAAATCCAGATCGTGGGTGACGACCTGTTCGTAACCAACACCAAGATCCTGAAGCGCGGTATCGACAACGGCATCGCCAACTCCATCCTGATCAAGTTCAACCAGATCGGTTCCCTGACCGAAACTCTGGCTGCCATCAAGATGGCCAAAGACGCTGGCTACACTGCCGTCATCTCCCACCGTTCCGGTGAGACCGAAGACGCGACCATCGCCGACCTGGCTGTGGGTACCGCTGCTGGCCAGATCAAGACCGGTTCCATGAGCCGTTCTGACCGTGTTGCCAAGTACAACCAGCTGATCCGTATCGAAGAAGCCCTGGGTGCCAAGGCTCCGTTCCGTGGTCTGAAAGAAGTGAAGAACCAGGCTTAATTTTCGCCTGCGTTCATGCTTCACAAAGCCCCGCCATCTGGCGGGGCTTTTTCGTTCTGCGCTTATGGGCGTGTGCGACCTGCATTTTTTATTCCGACCAACCCATCCGGCACACAGGCTTTCTTTTGTCTTGCCTGCGAATATGGGAAACTAGGCCGCTTGAAGGAGACTCAGTGCATGCGGCTACTCACTCTTATCCTGCTCCTCCTGTTGGGAGGGCTGCAATATGACCTCTGGCTGGGGAAAAACGGCCTCTCCGACTATCGGGAACTCTCCACCGCCATCGAGCGGCAGCAACAGGACAACCTGGTACTCAAGGATCGCAACAGTCTGATTTACCGGGAAATCGACGATCTTACCTCTGGCCTTGAGGCCATCGAGGAGTTGTCGCGCAACGATCTTGGCTATATCAAGCAGGGCGAGACCTTCTACCGAATCATTCCCAAAGAAAAGGATCAGGTGACGGAGCCTGATGGTGCCCCCTACGATGACTGATAGCCTGAGCGGCCTGACCGCCATCGTCCCGGCTGCCGGTATTGGTAGTCGCATGGGGGCCAGTTGCCCCAAGCAGTACCTGTCCCTGGCAGGGAAATGCATTCTGGAGCACACCCTGGAGCGTTTGCTCTCCCATCCCGCCATCGCCCGTGTGATCGTGGCGCTGGCGCCCCACGACAGCTGGTTTGAGACCTTGACCGTGGCCACTGACCCGCGGGTGCTGCGAGTGGAAGGGGGAAGCGAGCGCGCCT
Source organism: Aeromonas sp. s6 (assembly GCF_040907815.1). Taxonomy (NCBI): domain Bacteria; kingdom Pseudomonadati; phylum Pseudomonadota; class Gammaproteobacteria; order Aeromonadales; family Aeromonadaceae; genus Aeromonas; species Aeromonas sp. s6. The sequence continues at coordinate 42,549 of NZ_JBFOCN010000019.1, read as the reverse complement.
TCTCCGTGCTCAATGCGTTGCACGTGGCAGAAGGGGAGTGGGCACTGGTGCATGACGCCGCCCGGCCCTGTCTGACCCATGAGGATCTCGATGCGCTCATTGTTGCCGCCATGGCCTCTGGCGGTGCCATCCTCGGCAGCCGGGTGCGCGATACCATGAAGCGCACCGATGCGGCCGGCAATATCCTCGCCACCGTGGATCGCGAGCAGCTCTGGCATGCCCTGACGCCCCAGATGTTTTTGGTCCGCCCCCTCAAGCGGGCGCTGGAGGAGGGGCTGGCGCTCGGCGCTGCCATCACCGATGAAGCCTCCGCCATGGAACGCGCCGGTTTCCCCGTGCGCATGGTGGAAGGGCGGGCCGACAACATCAAGGTGACCCGGCCGGAAGATCTCTCCCTGGCCGGGCTCTATTTACAGCAACAACGTGCGTGCCGGTCGGCACGACCCGATTCATCCCCAGAGGAGCAGGCATGATCCGCACCGGACATGGTTTTGATGAGACAGATTTCCGTGTATTGAGGAGGGCGCAGGCATGATGCGGATCGGACATGGTTTTGATGTTCACAAGTTTGGCGGGGTCGGCCCCTGCATGCTGGGCGGGGTGGCGGTGCCCTATGAACAGGGCCTGCTGGCCCACTCCGATGGCGACGTGGTGTTGCATGCGGTGAGCGATGCCCTGCTGGGGGCCATCGGCGCCGGTGACATCGGCCGCCACTTTCCCGATACCTCAGCCGAATTCAAGGGCATCGACAGCCGCATCCTGCTGCGGGATGTCTTTGCCCGCGTGCAGCGCGCAGGTTATGCCATCGGCAACCTGGATGTGACCATCATCGCCCAGGCCCCCAAGATGGCCCCCCATATCGACGCCATGTGCGCCGTGCTGGCCGCGGATCTGCAATGTGATTTGAACCGGGTGAACGTCAAGGCGACCACCACCGAACAACTCGGATTCACGGGGCGCAAGGAAGGGATCGCCACCGAAGCCGTCGTCTTGCTGGTGAAACAATGATGCTTGAACAACTTGCCTATCTGCACGGGACGCCCACTGCTCGCGGCATCCTCAAGGCCGAGGCCGCCGACTTCGTGGTCAATGAAGATCTCGGGTTTGCACCTTGCGGCGAGGGGGAACACATCTTCGTCCGGGTACGCAAAACTGGCGAGAATACCGCCTGGGTGGCTGGCCTGCTGGCCGATGCGGCCGGGGTTGCCCGCAATGCAGTGACCTGGGCTGGTCTGAAAGATCGCCATGCGGTGACCGAACAGTGGTTCGGCATCCATCTGCCGGGCAAGGGCGAGCCGGATCTCTCGGTCATCGAGAACGACAACATCCGGATCCTTGAGGTGAAGCGCCACAACAAGAAGCTGCGGGTCGGCTATCTCAAGGGCAACCACTTCACCCTGCGTCTCACCGGGCTGGAGCAGGCCGACGGGCTGGAATCCCGTTTGCAGGCGATAGCAACCCAGGGGGTGCCCAACTACTACGGCGAGCAGCGTTTCGGCCGAGGTGGCAACAACCTGGAGGCCGCCAAGGCGATGTTCGCCGGCAAACGGATCAAGGATCGCAACAAGCGCTCCCTCTATCTGTCCGCCGCCCGCAGCATGCTGTTCAATGCCATCGTCAGCGCCCGCATCGAGCAGGGACTGGCCCATCAGCTGCTGGCAGGCGACTGCGTGATGCTCAAGGGCAGCCACTCCATCTTCAGCGAAGAGAGCGTGACTCCCGAGCTGGAGGCACGCCTTGCCTCCGGAGACGTGCAGCTGACCGCTCCCCAGTGGGGCCGTGGCCGTCTGGCGAGCCAGGGCGCGGCTGCCGAGTTCGAGCAAGAAGTGCTGGCTCCTTATGGTGACTGGTGCGAAGGACTGGAGAAAGCCGGGCTGGATCAGGACAGGCGTCCGCTGCTGCTCAAGCCGGAGCAGATGAGCTGGCAACGGGAGGGCGAGGTGCTGACCCTGTCGTTCTTCCTGCCTGCCGGTGCCTTTGCCACCAGCGTGGTACGAGAGTTAATGCTGGCCGAAGAGGCCGATCACGGTTTCAGGAACTCAACCGATGCGAATTCTGGTCAGTAATGACGATGGGGTACACGCCGAGGGCATTCGCGCCCTCAGCGAGGCGTTGCGTGCCTGTGGCGAGGTCGTGGTGGTGGCACCGGATCGCAACCGCAGCGGTGCCAGCCACTCCCTGACGCTGGAAGTACCGCTGCGGGTCACCCGCCTCGATGCGTCCAGTTTTCACGGCATCAAGAGTTATGCGGTCAAGGGGACGCCGACCGACTGCGTTCATCTGGCGGTCAACGAACTGTTGCGCCCTGAGCCCGACATGGTGGTGGCCGGTATCAATCACGGGGCCAACCTGGGGGATGACGTCATCTACTCGGGGACGGTGGCGGCCGCGACGGAAGGGCGTCATCTTGGTTTCCCCTCCATCGCCGTTTCGCTGGTGGGCAAGACTCATTTCGCCAGTGCGGCCCACTACGCCGCCCAGCTGGTGCGGGGGCTGATGGTGCATCCGTTGCCTGCGGATCAGATCCTCAACGTGAATGTGCCGGACCTGCCGCTCGAGCAGATCAAGGGGATCAGGGTGACTCGTCTTGGCAATCGCCACCGGGCGGAGTCGGTGATCCGCACCGAGGATCCCCGTGGTCAGCCCGTCTACTGGATTGGCCCCCCCGGCAACCAGCAGGATGCGGGAGAGGGAACGGACTTTGCCGCCATCGAGCAGGGTTATGTCTCCATCACTCCCCTGACCATCGACATGACGGCCTACGGCAGTCTGTCGACCCTGGGCGCGTGGCTGGATCTGCAGGGATGACGTTGTGATAGTACAGCGCCTGTTGAATCAACTGATTGCCCAGGATGTCCGCGATTTCCGCGTATTGGCGGCGATTGCGAAGGTGCCGCGCCAGCTGTTCGTGGATGAGGCCATGGCCCACAAGGCCTGGGACAATACGGCCCTGCCTATCGGCCATGGGCAGACCATCTCCCAGCCTTACATCGTGGCGCGCATGACCGAGCTGCTGATCCAGAACGATCCAGCCCATGTGCTGGAGATCGGGACGGGATCGGGCTACCAGACGGCGGTACTGGCCCACTTGGTGGAGCATGTCTACACCATGGAGCGGATCAAGTCGCTGCAGTTTCAGGCCCGGCGTAGATTGCGCCAGCTCGATCTGCACAATGTGTCGGCCAAGCACGGCAATGGGTGGCTAGGTTGGCCCAACAAGGGCCCTTTCGACGCCATTCTGGTGACTGCGGCGGCCAGTGAGGTCCCCAAGGCCCTGACCGATCAGCTGGCTGACGGTGGTCGTCTGGTGTTGCCGGTGGGTGATGGTCAGCAGACCCTGCAGCTCATCGAGCGATCGGGCTCCCAGCTCACCAGCCGGATCCTGGAGCCGGTACGTTTCGTTCCCCTGATTGACGGAGATGTCGAGTGAAGTTGTTTTCCCGCCTTTATGTTCTGGTGATGCAGTGGGCACGCCACAAGTATGCCCCCTGGTATCTGGCCATCACCGCCTTTATTGAATCCATCTTCTGGCCCATCCCGGTGGATGTGATGCTGGCACCCATGGCGCTCGGCAAACCTCATCGCGCCTGGCACTATGCCGCGCTGGCCACTCTCTTTTCGGTGCTGGGCGCCCTGTTTGGTTATCTGCTCGGCTATGCCCTGTGGGAGCCAGTGGTGCAGCCGCTGGTGACCTCGGTTGGCTATGAGGACAAGATTGCCCTGGCCGAGCAGTGGTTCGCGCAGTGGGGCATCTGGGTTATTTTTATTGCCAGCTTCACGCCGATCCCCTACAAGGTGTTTACCGTCACGGCTGGCTTGCTCCACATGGCACTGTTGCCTTTCATCCTGACCTCGCTGATCGGTCGTGGCATGCGCTTCTTCCTGGTTGCAGGTCTGATGCGCTGGGGCGGCGAGAAGATGGAGCGCAAGCTGATGCACTATGTGGATGTGCTGGGCTGGCTCTGTATTGGTTTGGCCGTTGCGGCCTATTTCTGGTTTAGTCGTTAAGGATCCACTATGTGTTCGCGTGTTTGGCAAGGTAGCGGTGTCGTCGTGTTGTCATGGCTGCTGCTTGCCTGTTCCTCCAGCAAGACTGCGGCTCCGGTGCACAGCCTGGGCAATGATCAGGTCGCTTCGACCATCCCCGTGCGTCAAGGTATGACCAAGCCCGGCATTGCAGGCAACGGGTACACCGTGGTCAAAGGAGACACTCTCTATTCCATTGCATTTCGTTCTGGCATGGATGTGGCTTCGCTTATCAGCATCAATGGCATCACTCCCCCCTATAACATTTATCCCGGCCAGCAGCTCAGGCTCGATGGCGCTTCCGCCCCTATGGCGGTGGCAACCGTCGGCAGCCCTGTCAGTCGTGGCAGCGTGACGGGGTCTGGCAGTTACGAGGTGCGCCGTGGCGATACATTGAGCAGCATCGGTCGCCAGTTCGGTCTTTCCAACCAGGCGTTGGCCCAGCGCAACAACCTCCAGGCTCCTTATGCATTGCACGTGGGCCAGGTGCTCAATGTGGGGGGAGCGGGTTCCTCGGGTGGTCAGATGGTGGCAGCAACCACACCGGTTGTGACCAGCACGGGGCCCAAACCCCTGGCCACGGCTCCGGCAGGTACGACCACACCATTTATTGCTCAGAAAACGATTGCTCCTGCCTCGTCAACAGCATACGCTCAGGCGAAAGAACAAAAAACCGTCAGTTCCTCGTCAACACTCTCCTGGCATTGGCCGACCAAAGGGCGGATCGTTGAAGGCTTCTCCGTTGCGGAACAAGGCAACAAGGGCATCGACATTTCCGGCCAGAAGGGCCAACCCATTTACGCTGCGAGCAGCGGCAAAGTGGTCTATGCGGGCAGTGCACTGCGAGGTTATGGCAAGCTGATAATTCTCAAGCACAACGATGACTACCTCTCCGCCTACGCTCACAACGATGAGTTGAGGGTCAAGGAGGGAGACACCGTGAAGGGCGGAGCGGTTATCGCCAATATGGGTAGCACGGATGCGCCGGATGTGCGCTTGCACTTTGAAATCCGGTACAAAGGCAAGTCGATCAACCCGATGGGCTATTTGCCAAAGCGTTAACTCAGAGAGCTGAGTCTTACTCTGGTGTAGGTCAGGGAGAGATATCATGAGCCAAGAACAACTGGTAATGCAGGATGCAGAGTTAGAGTTCGACGAGGAGCTGGAGGTTCAGGAGGAAGAAGAGGTTCAGGAAGTGGCGGCCGAAGCCGAAGAAACCATTTCCGATGAACTGATGGCGCCCGAGCTGAACAAGGTAATGGACGCCACCCAGCTCTATCTGGGGGAGATAGGTTTCTCCCCCTTGCTCACGGCCGAAGAGGAAGTCTACTACGCCCGCCGTGCTCTGCGTGGCGACAAAGCGGCGCGCAAGCGCATGATTGAATCCAACCTGCGCCTGGTGGTCAAGATTGCCCGGCGCTACAACAACCGCGGCCTGGTGCTGCTGGATCTCATCGAAGAGGGCAACCTCGGTCTTATTCGCGCGGTCGAGAAGTTTGACCCCGAGCGAGGCTTCCGTTTCTCTACCTATGCCACCTGGTGGATCCGCCAGACCATAGAGCGGGCCATCATGAACCAGACCCGGACCATTCGTCTGCCCATCCATGTGGTCAAGGAGCTGAACGTCTATCTGCGCACTGCGCGCGAGCTTTCCCATCGTCTCGACCATGAGCCGACCGCCGAGGATATCGCCTCTGCACTGGATCGCTCTGTGGACGATGTGAATCGCATGCTCAAGCTCAACGAGAAGATCACCTCGGTGGATACTCCCATTGGTGGCGATCGCGACAAGGCGCTGCTGGATGTACTTTCCGACGAGCGCGGCATGGGGCCCGAGCTGGAGTCCCAGGAAGATGACATGCGCAGCAGCATAGTGCATTGGCTGGAGGAGCTGAATCCCAAGCAGCGCGAAGTGCTGGCCCGCCGTTTCGGTCTGCTCGGCTATGAACCGGCCACCTTGGAAGACGTGGGCGCCGAGATTGGTCTGACCCGCGAGCGGGTGCGTCAGATCCAGGTAGAAGGGTTGCGCCGCTTGCGGGAGATCCTGCTGGGGCAGGGACTCTCCATCGAAGCGTTGTTCCGCACCAACTAAACGGGTATGAATACCGTCATCAAGATGAAAAAGGGGCCGCAGGCCCCTTTCTTTTTGTCGTGGATCGTCAGGATCACACCGGATCCAGGGTATCCAGCGGCCAGCGCGGCACGGCCTTGACGACCAGGGGTTCGAAGACTCCCGCCTTAAGGCGTTGCATGCCTGCATAGGCGATCATGGCGCCGTTGTCGGTGCAGTATTCGGTGCGCGGGTAGAAGACTTCACCTTTGAGGCTCTCCATCAGCTCGGCCAGCTGGGCGCGCAGATGACGGTTGGCGCTGACGCCGCCTGCCACGACCAGACGATTGAGACCGGTCTCTTTCAGGGCACGACGGCACTTGATGGCCAGGGTGTCGACCACTGCATCCTCAAACGCCCGGGCGATGTCGGCACGGGTCTGCTCGTCGTCGCCATTGGCTGCTATGGTATTGGCGGCAAAGGTCTTGAGGCCGGAGAAGCTCATGTCGAGCCCGGGACGGTCGGTCATGGGACGCGGGAAGGTAAAGCGTCCAGTGGTGCCCTTTTCTGCCAGCCGGGAGAGCAGCGGACCACCGGGGTAGTCCAGACCCATCAGCTTGGCGGTCTTGTCGAACGCCTCACCGGCGGCATCGTCGATCGATTCGCCCAGCAACTGGTAGCTGCCGATGCCATCGACCCGAACCAGCATGGAGTGCCCGCCGGAAACCAAGAGCGCCACGAAGGGGAACTCGGGGGCCTTCTCTTCCAGCATGGGGGCCAGCAGGTGACCTTCCATGTGGTGTACGGCGATGGCCGGCTTGTCCCAGGCCATGGCCAGCGAGCGGCCTATGGTCGCCCCGACCAGGATGGCGCCAACCAGACCTGGCCCCGCGGTATAGGCGATGCCATCGATGTCATCCTTGCCAAGTCCGGCCTCTTTCAAGGCGGCCTGGATCAAGGGGATCGTCTTGCGTACATGGTCCCGGCTGGCGAGCTCGGGAACGACGCCGCCGTAGTCCGCATGCAGCTTGACCTGGCTGTACAACTGGTGGGAAAGGATCCCTTTTTGATCATCGAAGATCGCGATCCCGGTTTCGTCACAGGATGTCTCTATGCCCAATACACGCATTGCTAAAAAATTTCACTGCTAAAATGAGACGGCTATGGTAACCTTCGCGGGTTTTTTAAACCAGAGCGATCTCTGCGGGTTTACTTTCATTCCCTGTCCAGAGTATAATTTCGCACCATTTTAAGACATGCTGATCGATTGAAGGTCAGCTAACAATTTATCACTGAGGTGAAAGGCACATGCCAGTAATCAAAGTCCGTGAAAATGAGCCGTTTGACGTTGCTCTGCGTCGCTTCAAGCGTTCTTGCGAAAAGGCCGGTATCCTGTCCGAAGTTCGTAGCCGTGAGTTCTACGAGAAGCCGACTACCATTCGCAAGCGCGCCAAAGCGTCCGCTGTCAAGCGTCACGCCAAGAAGCTGTCCCGCGAAAACGCACGTCGTATCCGCCTGTACTAATCAAGGGATCATGCCGTGTCTCTGAAGGATCAACTCAAGGATCAGCAAAAGCTCGCCATGCTTGCCAAAGACAAGCCTCGGTTGGGTGCTATCCGCTTGTTGATGGCAGAAATCAAGCAGCGTGAAGTCGATACCCGTGTCGAGCTCAATGATGAAGAGATCCTCGCTGTCGTGACCAAAATGGTCAAACAGCGTCGCGATTCCATCAGCCAGTTTGAAGCTGCCGGTCGCCAGGATCTCGCCGACAAAGAGTCCGCCGAGATCGTTGTGCTGCAGGAGTTCCTGCCACAACAGCTGACCGCAGACGAAATTGCCGCCCTGATCGAGCAAGCCATCACTGAAAGTGGTGCTGCCGTCATGGCTGACATGGGTAAAGTCATGGCTGTCTTGAAGCCAAAAATTCAGGGGCGTGCCGATGTCGGCGCCGTCAGTGCTCAGGTGAAAACCCGCTTGGCGTAACAGGCAACTCTCTTGTTTGGTCGAAGAAGCCGTGCTTCCCACTGGAATGCGCGGCTTTTTTATTTCCTATGCAATGAAACAGGACGGTTATGGCTGGCAGGATCCCGCAATCCTTTATCGATGATCTGCTCGTACGCACGGACATAGTCGAGTTGATCGACTCCCGTGTGCGGTTGAAGAAAGCCGGTAAGAACTACCAGGCTTGCTGCCCTTTTCATAACGAAAAAAGCCCCTCCTTTACCGTCAGCCAGGAGAAGCAGTTCTATCACTGTTTCGGTTGTGGTGCCCACGGCAATGCCATCGGCTTTGTCATGGAGTACGACGGCCTGGAATTCCCCGATGCCATCGAAGAGCTGGCAAGCCTGCACGGTATGCAGGTCCCCCGTGAGCAAACGGCGAGTGGATCAAGCCATAGCCAACCAGCCGTCAGCAAGGATCTGTTCGAGCTGATGAACCAGATTGCGCGCTTCTACGAGAGCAATCTCAAGAACGCGCCTCAGGCGGTGGAGTATCTGAAAGGCCGGGGCCTGACTGGCGAGGTGGTCAAGCGCTTCAACATCGGTTATGCCCCTGGGGACTGGGATCAGGTGCGTCGCCGCTTTGGCGCCAGTAGGGATCACGAACAACTGCTGATTTCGGGCGGTATGCTGATCCCCCGTGACAGCGGCCCGGGCAGCTACGATCGTTTCCGCGATCGCATCATGTTTCCGATCCGGGACAAACGCGGTCGGGTCATCGGCTTCGGTGGCCGAGTGCTGGGGGATGGCACGCCCAAGTACCTGAACTCCCCCGAAACCCCCATCTTCCACAAGGGGCGAGAGCTGTTCGGCCTTTATGAGGTCAAGCAGGCACACAAGGATCCGCGCCGGATCCTTGTGGTGGAAGGCTACATGGATGTGGTGGCGCTCGGCCAGTACGACATCGACTATGCGGTGGCGGCACTGGGGACTGCGACCACCAGCGATCACATCCACACCCTGTTCCGTACCACGGCAGAGGTGGTCTGTTGCTACGACGGCGACAACGCCGGTCGGGAAGCGGCCTGGCGGGCGCTCGATAACGCGCTCTCCCACCTGCAGGACGGCCGTGAACTCAAGTTCGTCTTTTTGCCGGATGGCGAGGATCCCGACTCGCTGGTACGCCAGATCGGCAAGGAGGGGTTCGAAGCGCTGCTCGACAAGGCCCAGTCGTTTGCGGATTTCATGTTCGAACGCCTCGGGCGCGATGCGGCTCTTTCCGGTGAGGCAGGCAAGTTTGAAGTGGCCAACAAGGCCGCCGAGCTGATTCGTCGGGTACCGGAAGGTTTCACTCGCGAGGGGTTGATTACCCGACTTTCCAGCATGATGCGCTGGGGAGAAAACAAGCAGCGGATTGCCGAGCTGTTTGCCCGCAACAGCCAGCCCAAGGCGGAAGTTAACAAACCCAAGGCGACCAAACTGACGCCGATCCGCAGGGCTCTGGCCCTGATGGTGCAGTATCCGGCGATCACCGCCGAGCTGCCGGCCATGCCCGAGTTGGCCGGGCTGCGCCTGCAGGGGATCCCTTTCCTGCTGCAACTGCACCAGCAGATCCTGATCCAGCCGGGAGTGACAACGGGTATCCTGCTGGAGCATTGGCGCGGCACAAAAGAGGGAGAAATACTTGCCCAGCTGGCGATGCATGACCTGTTTGAAGAGGTAAAGCTCGACCAGGAGCCCGATATTCTGGGAGAATTGCAGGATACCTTTGTCGGTTTCATCAACCTTTTCCTGAAGCAACGGATCGAAGAATTGCAGGCCAAGGTGGCGCAGGAAGGGCTAAGCTCTGAAGAAACTCAGGAGCTGATGATGCTGATCAGAGAGGTGCAGATTGAGAAAAGAAATGAGAGTGGGGCTTGATATTTGAGTGAGCAGTCCCAATATGAATAGCGTTGCCCGAATCGACGGGATTGAAAGCAAACACTTTATAACCACCTGGCCCCGACAACACTGCGGGCAGGGGTTTCTCATGACCGACGCCGCAACCAGACATAGCATGTCTGGCGGTTTTCTATTAGAATTGGCTATTTGCGCAGCAGCGCACTGTACGCGCAACCTAGCAACACCAACCGGATGAGTTCTATGGAGCAAACCCCGCAGTCTCAGCTTAAACTCCTCGTTGCCAAAGGTAAAGAACAGGGCTACCTGACCTATGCCGAGGTGAACGATCACCTCCCGCAAGACATTGTCGATTCAGACCAGATCGAAGACATCATCCAGATGATCAACGATATGGGCATTCAAGTGGTTGAAAACGCTCCGGATGCCGATGACCTTATCATGGCTGAAGGTGGTACCGCCGATGAGGACGCTGCCGAAGCAGCGGCCCAGGCTCTGGCATCTGTTGAATCTGAGATTGGTCGCACGACCGATCCCGTCCGCATGTACATGCGGGAAATGGGTACCGTCGAACTGCTGACCCGCGAAGGCGAGATCGACATCGCCAAGCGGATCGAAGACGGTATCAACCAGGTACAAAGCTCCGTCGCCGAGTACCCTGAAGCCATCACCTATCTGCTCGAACAGTACGACAAGTACGAAGCCGAGCAGCTTCGCCTGTCCGACATCATCTCCGGCTTCATCGATCCGAACGAAGTGGATGACGTGGCGCCGACCGCCACTCATATCGGCTCCGAGCTCAGCGAGGACGACCTCGCCGACGAAGACGAAGACGAAGATGAGGACGAAGACGAAGACGGTGACAACTCCGACGATGACGGCGACGGTGGCCCGGATCCGGAAGTCGCTCGCGAGAAATTCGGCGAACTGCGTGCCCAGTACGAGGTGACTCGTCTCTCCATTCAGCAGAATGGTCGTGCCCACGACGACACCCAGAATGCCATCGCCCAGCTGGCCGATGTCTTCCGTCAATTCCGCCTGATGCCCAAGCAGTTCGATCGCCTGGTCAACAATATGCGGGAGATGATGGAGCGTGTCCGCGTGCAGGAACGCATCATCATGAAGCTCTGCGTTGAGCAGGCCAAGATGCCGAAGAAGACCTTCGTCGCGGCCTTCACCAACAACGAGTGCGAAACTGCCTGGTTCGAATACCAGAAGCAGGCCGGCAAGGCGTGGTCTCCCCGTCTGCTCGAGATGGACGAAGAAGTACTGCGTTCCATCGGCAAGCTGCAGCAGATCGAAGAAGAGACCGGTCTGTCCATCGCCCAGATCAAGGATATCAACCGCCGCATGAGCATTGGTGAGGCCAAAGCCCGCCGTGCGAAGAAAGAGATGGTTGAGGCCAACCTGCGTCTGGTTATCTCCATCGCCAAGAAGTACACCAACCGCGGTCTGCAGTTCCTGGATCTGATCCAGGAGGGCAACATCGGTCTGATGAAGGCGGTCGACAAGTTCGAATATCGTCGCGGCTACAAGTTCTCGACCTATGCCACCTGGTGGATCCGTCAGGCCATTACCCGCTCCATCGCGGATCAGGCCCGTACTATCCGTATCCCGGTGCACATGATCGAGACCATCAACAAGCTCAACCGCATCTCCCGCCAGATGCTGCAGGAGATGGGTCGTGAACCGAACCCGGAAGAGCTGGCCATGCGCATGGGCATGCCGGAAGACAAGATCCGCAAGGTACTGAAAATCGCCAAGGAGCCCATCTCCATGGAGACGCCCATCGGTGATGACGAAGACTCCCACTTGGGCGACTTCATCGAAGATACCACCCTGGCTCTGCCAGCGGATGCGGCCACCAGCGAGAGCCTGCGCAACGCGACCCGCGAAGTGCTGGCCGGGCTGACCGCACGGGAAGCCAAGGTACTGCGCATGCGCTTCGGTATCGACATGAACACCGACCACACCCTCGAGGAAGTGGGCAAGCAGTTCGACGTCACCCGTGAGCGTATCCGTCAGATCGAAGCCAAGGCCCTGCGCAAACTGCGCCATCCGAGCCGCTCGGAAGTGCTGCGCAGCTTCCTGGACGAGTAGTCCCGGGTTCTGTCAGCCTGACATTGCAACAAAAAGCCCCGCCATGCGGGGCTTTGTTTTATCCGTGCTGGCATGGGCGTGAAGAGGGGTCATGGAACCGCTTGAATATGGATGAAATCTCGCCAAGTGGTTGATCTGACTATGGACGGGGTATCCGCCATCCCCTATAATCCACGCCGCTAACCAGCATCAATGGCCCCTTAGCTCAGTTGGTCAGAGCAGTCGACTCATAATCGATTGGTCGTGGGTTCAAGTCCCCCAGGGGCCACCATTTTCAGACAAGGCGTAGCAGGTTAGTAACTGCTGCGCCTTTTCTATTTCTGGTGTTTTGAAGTGTACTTGTGAGTGTACTTAGCTAACTGCTAGGGACGGAATGATGACGGCATTCCAAGCCCTATCAATTGCCCAGTGATGGGTTGACACAATGACAGTGGTTTTAGGGGACAGGAAGAAAAGCTGTGCGGGGAGTGCAGAGAGGTATCGTCGATTTGCTGGGGGAATTGCATGGAGGGGAGCAGGGGGTAAGGGGGGTCTTCTTATATATGCAATGAGGCTTGAAAAAATCTCACAGAAAATATGACAAATGGCCCCCTCTGCAAGAGTCAATACAACCCCATGAGCATACTGGCTATAGGGGATAGTAATCAGATGGGGGCTGCATGTCTTGAGAGGCGTGAGGGGTAAAGTACCTCTCCTCTATCACCGGATTACTTCATCTTTCACGGCTTCATAGTAGGAATAGTGGGAGTGTCGAGCGCATAAGGGGCAAGAAATCCGCTCCTCTTGCCAATCTCTCTTCTGAATGAGCGTTACGCCCTTACAAGCTGGACACCGATGGTTGATATTCAGCGCCCTTAGTTCTTCTTGGCGTTCACTGTCAACATTCAGAAAGGCCAAATCAAGCGCCCCTTGTAGCGAACGAGTATCGGTATAGACACCATCACACAAAGCCATATCAAAGCCTTTAAGTTTGGGTGGCGTAATGCGGTAGCTAGAGCCTTTACGCTCAATGACAATGCCCTTGTAAGAGAATCTAGTAATTTCTGATTTGTATTCATGGAAACGGACAGGCTTATCAGCCTGCCCTCCGAACTTGTAATTTGCAGCCTTTGGCGTCTTGATGAGGGACATTAACCACCTCTCAACTTCTTGAAAAAGTCTACGGCGTCCTGAGTGTTGTTAAGCGGATTTGGCTTATAGCCAGCTTTCACACGTCTAGCCCGTTCCCATTGATTCCATTGTTTGGTTGTCCAATTGGGATTAGCTAATTCATCCCCTGTAAACTCCGTTTGTTGAATAGGATCTGAGAAACCATGTTTACGCATGGCGTCAGTCTTAAGAGAGCGCATGTATTCAATGTGCTCTTTAGACCCTGCACCAATACCAAGGGCTTTCATGCTCTTACTAACTTTAGAGACATCGCCTTGAGCCTCTTGAATGATGGCTGCAAGCTGATCATCACTGATTGATTCATCTTGAAACAGGTCTTTGATTTGTTCATTCATCTTTATTTTCTCCGAAAGGAATTGGGTGCCCAGGTGAAAGGGGCGTCAATGTCATAGTTTTTGAATTTTGAATAATCGCGGTAGTGGTCACAGTGGGTTACAGCAACCCGTTTGCGTGTGTTAAGAAAACACCACATAGTAGAGTCCTACTTTGCTAAAAATGGCTGTTTTAAGCCTTGATATACAAGGGCTAGAGAGGAAGTGGCACAGGGGGGAGGTACTACCCTACAGGGTAGGGGGAGTGGCACTGATAAGCTCGTTACGCAATCGGTGATAGGTACGTTTAGAGATGCCGTATTTGGTATGTAATACGGAATGGGAACAACCTAGCTTTATTTCTTGCTCTAACTCGGGGGTACGCTGGTAACGCATCCCTTTCGATTTATTCAATTGCTCTTGCTTGGTAAGCAAGGATTCATTGATTGCCTCTGAGAGAGCGTAGGTATCAGTGACTAGCATTCGGCTGTAAAGGCTGGTCGGCCTGATGCCTGCAATAATCTTGATGATACCATTTGCGCTTTGGCGCTCTACGCATACCGCCCTATCTTGTTGGTTGTAATAGACATGATAGAGGTTCATACAGTAACAACCTCATCGCCAACTACAACCGTGACGCCTTGGGACGAGACGGTATTGCTAATCTCTCGCATAGCCAAGCTTATGTAAGGCTCTGGAATTTCTTTATGGCTTACAGCATTTTCCAAACTGCCCGCCAGTAAAACTGTCTCTCCTGCTCGCTGACGCTCAATTGCACAGCATCGGCCATATTTGTCTAAATGCGTTGTTATTGTTCTTTGCTGCATTCTTCTTCCGCTCCAACAGTATGGACGCCTAGATTCTTGAGGAGGGTACGTACACTCTCACGAGTGAAGGGCTTACCTCGTTGGGTTAGATAACCTTTCGCATTCAGTGCTGAAGCCAAAGCCTTGTATCCGTAACCAAACGCCAAGAGCTCTTGCACTGGCTCTAGCAGCTTAGTGAAGTAGGTTGCATTGGCCGCCTCTTTGGCAGTGTTGAATTGTTCATGGGTAGAGTTGTATCGTTGCATTGTCGTTACCTATTGGATTATAAAAATTGAAATCATGTGGGTTAAATAGACTACAAGGGGATATAAAAATAGGATTTTACCAGTCATCTAGATCATCCTCCCAAGCATCCTCTTTGACTTCCTGCGCTGCCGATACTGGCGTCAGCTTGTCTAGGTTAAGGATTAAAATTCGTGTTCGCTTGTTAGCGTCAGGATCAAACTTTGTCTGCCGCTCAATGAGGCCCATTGCCTCCAGCCTTACCAAAGCTCGGATAATTGCCCGTTCAGATAGCCCGGTCTGAGCCGCCAACAGGCTATTCGTGGGCCAACAACGAGCGCACTTATCCCGCTCTAGGTTAATGAAGGTGGAGATAACCAGCAGGGTGATCTGTTCGGAGGCGGTAAGATCTTTAGGAAGGTTGCGTAGAATCTTGGTTGTAATTTCTAGTTGCGTCATCACTTATATGTGATCCTCTCTTTTTATTGGCTAAGTCCTTTAGAATCAGGTCCACGATGTAGCGCGTTGCCTTTACACCTTCTGGTAAATGCTTGGCCAGCTCATTGGCGCAAAAGGCAGGTATCTTGACCCGAAGGCCATTTTCTTGGGAATACATTATCTCATTACCTCTATCTTGATTTGGAACGGGCAAGAGCCAACTTACTTGCGTAAGCAGGCTAATTTCAATAGCTTCTATATACTTATACTGGTGCTATAGGTGGTTTTACGACAACTATTTTTAATAGTCAGGTGGGGAATAGAGGGAAATCTCTTGTGTTATCCCCCCCAAAAAAATTTGAGGAATGGAAGGGGCTATAGCCCAGAGTAAGCTTGACGGTGGCTCTTTCTCTTACTTGAGAAGTAATGGATGATACCATTTGTAATTTGGGGGCTAGCTCTAAGTGCAAGGGGGAGTGACAAATTGTCAGGGGGGGGGGTGACAAATTGTACCTAATAACAGATAAGTATAACAAATAATATAAAGATTATTATAGGTGACAAAATGTCACCCTCTTGTGCCGAAGGCGTTATAGTGGATTACTGGAGATATGTGCCTCAGGCCGGCAGGGCCAAGCTAAAGAAGACGCCTAAAGGAAAGAGAGAAAAGACAAACCCCTTCCCCTGTCCTTGTAGCCCTTGGCTACTAGCTACTTACTGTGTGGATTTCTTCCCTTCTTTTTGGCGTATCTTTTACTCTTTGCCGAAGGCGTTAGTCTGCGCTATTCACGTATCTAATAGAGTGTCACTAGGCGTAGCCTATGGATTCAACGGGTAATCCTCTAAATCCCATCAGGGATGATTATAGACACCTTCCTGTGTGGCTAATTAATCAGCATTACTTTCTGCAATCACACACAAACGCCCTTTTGTTTGGATCAATATGCGTCTAGGCTTACCACTATCCAATATTCCCCAGACACCAACTAACTCGATTCTATCGTCATAAACCCTGATATCCCGCCCTTCAAAGCTGTAGTGCCCACCTTCTGATTCACATTGGACTTCACCTTTCTCAAAATTTGGATAGAACTTGAAAAGGAATGGACCTGCCACCAAGATCAGCAACACAACAATGATCGCGATGAAGGAGACCTTTCTATAAAAATCCACGTTACCTCCTGTTGAAGCGTAAAATTATGCTGCACCATTACTTACCTTGATTAAGGTATTGGGTAATAATCTGGGCGTTAAGATAGAATTCTGAGATGTCACTTTCCCTAGGCTCATTCAAGATTTGTGCATTCAAGAATGCATCTGAGTTGATAACAGCCTCAAACTGTTTACTCACCTTTAGATACTCTATAGCGCTGTCAGCATACCTGCTACAAGCATCGCCATTGCTTTTCTTAACACCTGAGTTTATCAATGCTAGGCATTCCCTGCCCTGTATATTGGCAACTGTTAGCTTTGCGGTGAAGGGCGTCATATCAATCACCTCCTCAGAGGCCACTGTAGCTGTACTCAGGACAAATAAGATCGGTAATATGCGCATTATCCGGTAATCCCCCATTGATTTGCATCAGCTATGCCAGCCTTAACATGGCGATAACTAATCAGCATAGTAACGCCTTTGGCGTCAGGAAGATAACCCACGCCCCCCGAAGTTAACGGAAATCACAGTATCCGCTGCCAGATCCAACAACCGCCGCTCCCATAGCTCCAAGGCTCGCCGCTTTTCTGGAAGATACTCATAGCGGTCATAGTGTTTACTGGATACGTCATTCAGGGCGTGGTTCTGTAGGCGGTCGCGCAGATCTTTGGCTATGCCCAGCTCGCCCATCAGAGTTTTACAGGTTCGGCGGAAATCACGGGGGATAAAGTGCGCCATCTCGGCGCGTTTGCGGTAACGATCAATCGCTTGGCTAAGTGAGGCCATCGGCATTGGTTCGCTCGGCTTGGTGGCGTGGGCAAAGATAAAGGGACTATCCCCCGTTGCCGCTTGCTGCTCTCTCAACACCCGCAAGGCGCTATCAGTGAGTGGGATCAAGTGAGGGCGGCCATTCTTGGAAAGCTCGGCGGTAATCGTCAGGGTTTTGGCTTCCCAGTCGATACTTGCCCAGCGTGAGGCGGCCAGCTCATAAGGGCGTTGGCCACCCGTGAAGAAACAAAGCCGGATCAGGCTACGCAGGGTCAAGCCTAGGCTAGTGGACTGCTCCATATCATCAAGCAATTTGCGAGCCTCTGCCCACGTCAGAAAGCGTTCCCCGACACGCTCGGCGGCCTTTTGCTTGGGTATGGCAGCCACCGGATTAAGCACCAAGCCAAATTTGGCATCGTCTATAAAATTGGCGGGGTCGTTGTCATGCTTGAGGCCGTAATTAAACGCCGCCATCAGGTAACTTCTGACACGATTGGATTGGGTATCAGCACCACGGCGAATCATATGCGCCAGGATCACTTTGATGTCGTGCGGGGTCACGTCCTTGGCTTTGGTCGTGGGTTTGATCACTGGATAGGTTTCTTTCTCCAAAGCCACCAATACAGCCTCATGGGTGCGCTTCCCGTCCTTCTTCATCTGCTCGGTATAGCTTTTGAATAACTGCTCAATGGTTCCTTGCTGCTCACGCTCCCGCTTTTCTTGCTCCCGCTCCTTTGCTTGACGAGCCAGCTCATCTTTGGGGTCTAGGCCATCACGGATCATCTGGCCAAACGCCTTGGCCTTTTCGCGGGCATCAGCAAGGCTGAGGTTTGGGAAGCTACCAAGCGGTATAAATGCCCACTTCCCATCTCGCCTATAGCGAAACGTCAGGGTCTTTGTGCCGCTAGGGAATACCTGTACCCCTAATCTCCCTTCTCCTCGGGTACGATTGTCGTCAGTCTGAAAATATGGGTTCCTTTTCGCGGGTAGCGCGTTTACTTCACTGTGAGTCAATGGCATTGGATGGCAAACCTCGCTAAGTGCACTTCGATATTTTCAAAGTGTACTTGCAAGTGTACTTGGAGTGAAGCTACCAGATACGACTTGAGGCCAAGCAATATGAGGGAAATGATGCAAGTTACTGATATTATAGCAATAATTTAATCCACGCCGCTAACCAGCATCAATGGCCCCTTAGCTCAGTTGGTCAGAGCAGTCGACTCATAATCGATTGGTCGTGGGTTCAAGTCCCCCAGGGGCCACCATTTTCAGAAAAAGCCGCTCTTTTGAGCGGCTTTGTCGTTTCTGGCGTTCACCAGCGTCTGTCCAGATCCTCGGCATAGAGCGCCATGGCGCGCCGGTAGGGAAGCAGGGCGGGATCCGTGGTGGTGGTCGCGAGGATCCCCAGCAGCGTCTCCATCCCCTCCTTGCTGCGCCCTAGGTTGTAGCAGGTCATGGCGCGAAACACCTTGAACTCCACGGCATCGGGGAAGCGGGCCAGGGCCTCGTCAAAGGTGGCCAGCGCCTCGGCATGACGGCCCGTGGTGCGATAGGAGCTGCCAAGTCCAAGCAGGGCCCCGCGCAGCGACGCCTCGCCAAGCCCCAGCGACACGGCCTTCTGATAGAGCGGAATGGCCTCGGCCTCTCGCCCCAGCATGTCGTGCAGTCCGGCCACTTCGTAATGCAGCTCGGCGTGGGCCGGGTGCGCGATGAGTTGCAGCAGACCGTGCTGACGGGCTTCCTCGATCCGTCCCTCGGCCTTGAGGGTGTTCAACTGTTTCATATGTGCTCCTGCATGGGGATGAAGGATCAGTATGCCTGCCGACAGGCTGGCGGGGAACGGGTCATGGAGCCATGAAAAAGGCCTCCCGCCGATGGCGGGAGGCCTGGCTCGGCGCCGGGGCGCAATCGCCCTGGCGTGTGTCCAGCCTTACTGGGCGCTCAGGCTGTAGGCCAGGGTCTGGTCGTTGAAGCGCACCACATAGGCACCGACCACTGCCGTGGTGATGTCTGCCCCGGCCAGCTCGGCCACGCCATCCTTGTTGGTGTCGCCGTAGTTCTGGGTCCAGTCCCCCTTGACGTCGAACTTGAAGCGCTGGCCACCGTTCCCATCACCGCTGCCGGTGAAGGTGACGCTGGCCTGCCAGAGGTGATCCCCGACCAGGGACATGGGGGTGGTGCCCCAGTTGTTGGTGGTGCCGCGAATGTTGAGGCTGGCGACATTCTTGGCATAGGTGACGCTCACCGGAGTCAGGCTGTATTGCAGGGTCTGATCGTTGAAACGTACCCGGTACTGGCCGGTGACCGAGGTCAGGATGTCACTGCCGGTCAGTTCGGCCACGCCGTCCTTGTTGGTGTCGCCGTAGTTCTGGGTCCAGTCCCCCTTGACGTCGAACTTGAAGCGCTGGTTAGTCTGACCGTCGAAGGTGACAAGGGCTTCCCACTGATTGTCGGCGATCAGCGTCATGGCAAGGGATCCCCAGGCATTGGGGGTACCGCGGAAGTTCAGGGTGGGCAGTACGCTGGCGTAGGTGCCGTTGTCGTCGGTGACGGTCACGGTGGCGCTGGCACTGGCGGTCAACCCTTCCGCATCGGTCACGGTGACCGTCACGGTATGGGTACCCGGGGTATCGAACCGGACTGTCTCCGTGGTGGCGGTGCCCCCGCTGGACCAGCTGTAGCTCACCACGCCGCCATCATCGCTGGAAGCGGAGGCGTCGAACACCACGCTCTCCCCCGCCTTGACGCTTAGGGTTTTGGGAGAGAGGGCGGCGACCGGTGCCTGGTTGCTGGTGAGGGGGGTGACCGTGTAGCGCAGATCGCTCTCGCTCAGGGTGATGCGGTAGGTGCCCGCCCCGCTGACCAGGATATCCTTGCTGCTGCCCTTGTCGGCGATGCCATCCCCTTCGTTGTCGCCGTAGTTCTCGGCCCAGTTGCCGAAGACGTCGAACTTGAAGCGCTGGGCACCGGTGGCGTCACCGGTGCCGGTCAGGGTGAGGGTGGCGGACCAGACACGGTTGGCATCGACGGTCATGGGGGTGTTGCCCCAGGCGTTGTGGGTGCCGCGCAGGTTCATGCTGCTGAACTTGTTGCCCGGCAGGACGGAACCGCCGCAGGGGCTGGCCTTGGTGCAACCGGCGATGATGGCGGCCGCCTTCATGCCGGGGACGTTCAGGCTGGCCTTGCCGCTACCATCGACGGTGACATAACCGCCGCTGCAGTAGTCATTGCCCCCCAGGAGGTTGCAGTACTCGCCGGCCGGCAGGCCGGTCTGCACCGAGGCCACCAGGCTGCCGCTCTCGTTGTTGATGGCGACGAAGCCCTTGTCACCGCGGCTGAAGGCTATCTGGTTGTTGCCGTTGTCCCACCAGTTGCTGACGGGCTGGCCTTCGGTCCGGTTGTGGAACAGGGCCATGTTCATGATGGTCGGTCGGCGCTGTTCGCAGTTCCACTGGCTGTCCGTGCAGGGCGTGCTGCCCGGCGCCCCCTTGTCGGTTTCATAGGTGCCCATGTTTTCGAAGCGATAGCCCGACATTACCTGCTTCCAGCCATAGGGCCAGGCCATCATGAAGGTGTTGGCCAGATCGTAGCGGGCACCGCTCATGAAGGTGAGCATGCCGCCACCGCCGTGGCCGCGTTCGCGGTCGTGGTTGACCACGAAGACGAAGGCCTTGTTGGAGGGGAGCAGGCCCCAGCTCTCGCCCAGGGTTTTGAGGTTCTTGATCTGGCCGTTGAAGTTGGCGGCGAGATCGGTGCCATATTTGAAGTCGGTGACGGTGTCGATGTAGGTGTAGCGGCCCGGCTGAATGTCGGGGGACTCCCCGCCTGCGCCGATCACCTCCAGGTAGGCTCTGGGGCTGCCTGCCTTGTCGAGGATGGCCTTCACATCGGCCGGCGCCATGTGCTTGGCCGCATCGATGCGAAAGCCCGCCACGCCCCAGCCGAGCAGGGTCTTCATGTAGGTGGCGATCTGATCCTGGACGTAGGATGAGCCGGTATTGAGGTCCGGCATGCCGTAGAGGGCGCCGTTCCAGACGTTGTTGCTGTCGCCGTAGTTGGTGATGTCGCCGCTGTGATGGAAGTCGTTGTAGCCGAACTGGGGATATTGGTATTGCCCCGAGTTGTAGCTGCCGCCGCCGGTGGCGGTGCCCGAACCCGATGCCAGCTGGTTGAAGACGGCGTCGGCATAGACCTTGACCCCGGCCGCGTTGCAGCGGGCGATCATGCTTCTGAGCTCTGCCTCGCTACCACCGAAGCTGTTGAAATTCTTGAAGCTGACCGGTTGATAGACGGTCCACCAGACCTGGCTGCCCTGCTTGTGCTCGGCGGGCGGGGTGATCTGGACGCCACCGAACCCCTTGGGCCCGAGCACGGTCTCGCACTCGTTGGCGATGTCGTTGAACTTCCATTGGAACAGGTGAACCATGACTCCTTCGGCGCTGGCAGTGTGGCTGAAAGAGCCGAGTGCCGCCGCCAGCAGGGCGGTTCGAAACAGTGTGTTGTGCATGACGATTTTCCCTTCGATCTTGTTATTGACGTATCACTGTCGTGTAGTCGAACGGACAACAAACAACCTCGTTCAGCTCCGTAGCATTCATGAAATCGACGTGGTTGAAAATCGAACAGGCTGAATTAATTAAGAAATGTGAATGAAAATGCTTTCATGCTATTCGGTGGCAGCAGGAGGGGGCAGAGGGGAGCAGATCGGTGCGAGATCCCGTCAAGCGGGTAGCGAAGGGGATGAACAGGGGCCCCGCAAGGCCCCGTGAACGTTCAGACGTTGGGTTCCTGCTGCCCGGCACTGGCCCGGGCACGACGCCCTGGCAGCATGCGGGTGACCAGGTTGCTGCGCTGGCGCCAGGAGGTGTAGGCGATGGCGCACAGGTGCAGGGCGATCATGCCCTGGAGTGCCCAGGTGCACCACTCGTGCCAGTCGTCCGCCCCCAGATCGAAGCCGGTCTCGGTGTTCTGGAACCAGCCGGTCCCTGCGGTGGCGAGTACCAGCAGCCAGAGTGCCCAGACCGCCAGCTTGCCGCTGCCGTGATGGCCCGGGGTGGGCGGGGTCCGTTCGCGCAGGGCGTCGGCCTGATGGCGAAAATCCTCCCGGCTCGGGATGAGGGCGCGCAGGCGGGCGTGGCCGCGAGCGAAGGTGAGCCCCCACAGCAGGCGTATGCCGATGAGCACCATGACGGCGTATCCCATCCGCTCGTGCCACTCCTCGCCCGCCTCGTTGAGCCAGAGGTTGCCGATACAGATGGCCGCCACACCCCAGTGGGTGAGGCGCACCAGAGCATCCCAGTGGAAGGGATCAGCCTTTTTGCTTGGCATAGTTGTGGTACTCCTTCTTCAGGTCGTTGACCTTGGCCAGGTGCTCGCGCGCCTTGGCTTCGTCACCGGCCTGGAGGGCTGCCAGGCTGGCATCCAGCTCGCTCTGCACTTCGGTCATGCCTTCCAGGAACTTCTCCTTCTTGGCGGCGGGCATGTTCTTGCTCTTGGCGACGTCCAGCTGGGCCTTCATCTCCTTGATGTATTTCTCCATGGTGGCCGCGTCGTCGGCCTTGACGGCCTGCTTGTAGTTGAAGCCGATCTTCTTCATCGGCTGCTCCAGATCGCCGGCCATGGCAGGCAGGGCCATCAGGCCGAACATCAGGGGCAGCAGCAGGGGACGCACAGTTTTCAGCATGGGATTTCCTTATGAGACGACGAGATTGCAGGTTGTTATAGCACTCATTTGAGTGCGGTTTCACGCATCATGATGCCATGAAAGGGCGATCATTGTATGAAGAAAGTGCGACCAATTGTGACGAATTGTGCAGGGGATTGCTGTGGGAATGTAGCCGAAAGAGAACGGCCACCGGATCTCGCCTCCGGCAGGGATACAAGGGCGCGCATCTGGTCCGGGAAGGGGCTCGCAGGCAGTGAATCATGCTGCCATTATTTATCAAAAATAGATTTTTTAACGTCATGTGAGTTTTTCAGGTGTTTTTGTTTTTGAAAGCCACCATCCATGGATGATTCCACTGCCCGAACAGACGCCGTGCAACAAAAAAAGGGCCCGCAGGCCCTTTGAGTGATCGGGATCCGGCCCTTATTCGGCCTGCTCGCGCTCGATGGCACGCCAGCCGATGTCCTTGCGATAGAAGATGCCGTCCCACTGGATGCGACCAGCCAGGGCATAGGCCCGCTGCTGGGCTTCCTGCACCGTGTGGCCGAGGGCGGTGACGCACAGCACGCGGCCACCCTGGGTCAGGCTGGTGTGTCCTTCCAGGCGGGTGCCTGCATGGAACACCTTCTCCCCTGCCACTTCGTCCACCGGCAGGCCGCTGATGGGGTGATTGCTGGCGTAGTCGCCGGGATAGCCACCCGCCGCCAGCACCACGCCGATGGCGGCACGGGGGTCATAGACGGCTTCCTTCTGATCCAGCTGGCCGGCACAGGCGGCGAGGCAGAGATCCACCAGATCGGACTGCATCCGCAGCATGATGGGCTGGGTTTCGGGGTCGCCGAAGCGGCAGTTGAACTCGATCACCTTGGGGTTGCCCTCGGCATCGATCATCAGGCCGGCGTAGAGGAAGCCGGTGTAGACGTTGCCCTCGGCAGCCATGCCGCGCACGGTCGGCATGATCACCCGTTCCATCACGCGCTGGTGCACTTCGTCGGTCACCACGGGCGCCGGGGAGTAAGCCCCCATGCCGCCGGTGTTGGGGCCGGTGTCACCGTCGAAGGCGCGCTTGTGATCCTGGCTGGTGGCCATGGGCAGCACGTGCTCGCCGTCCACCATGACGATGAAGCTCGCCTCTTCCCCGTCCAGGAACTCCTCGATCACCACCCGGGCGCCGGCATCGCCGAAGGCATTGCCGGAGAGCATGTCACGCACCGCCGCTTCCGCCTCGTCGAGGGTCATGGCGACGATCACCCCTTTGCCGGCGGCCAGACCGTCGGCCTTGATGACGATGGGAGCGCCCTTCTCGCGCAGATAGGCCAGCGCTGGCTCCACCTCGGTGAAGTTCTGGTAATCGGCGGTGGGGATGGCGTGGCGGGCCAGGAAGTCCTTGGTGAAGGCCTTGGAGCCTTCGAGCTGGGCGGCGGCGGCGGTCGGGCCGAAGATGGTCTGATCGGCGGCGCGGAAGGCATCGACCACCCCTTTCACCAGGGGGGCTTCCGGTCCGACGATGGTGAGGCCGATCTGGTTAGCCTTGGCGAAGGCCAGCAGGCCCTCGATGTCGGTGGCCTGGATGGCGACGTTCTCGATGCCCGGCTCAAGCTGGGTGCCCGCATTGCCCGGTGCCACGAAGACCTGGGTCACCAGGGGGGAGTGTTTGGCCTTCCAGGCCAGGGCGTGTTCACGGCCGCCGTTACCAATGATCAGTACTTTCATCGTCTCGCTCGCTTCTGTCTGAGTTCACTGGCGCTGCGGTGGCACTGCCAGTGGAAAGGATCCGGTGCTAAAGAGGCAGGGCCGCCATCGGCGGCCCTGGGCTGTCAGTGACGGAAATGACGCATGTTGGTGAACACCATGCACATGCCGTGTTCGTTGGCGGCGTCGATCACCTCCTGGTCGCGCATCGAGCCACCTGGCTGGATGACGCAGGAGATGCCCGCGGCAGCGGCGGCATCGATGCCGTCGCGGAACGGGAAGAAGGCGTCGGAGGCCATGACGGAGCCCGCCACGGTCAGCCCTTCATCCTCGGCCTTGATGCCGGCGATCTTGGCAGAGTAGACGCGGCTCATCTGGCCGGCGCCGACGCCGATGGTCTGGCCGTTCTTGGCGTAGACGATGGCGTTGGATTTGACGAACTTGGCGACCTTCCAGCAGAA
Organism: Aeromonas sp. s6; assembly: GCF_040907815.1. Lineage (NCBI taxonomy): Bacteria > Pseudomonadati > Pseudomonadota > Gammaproteobacteria > Aeromonadales > Aeromonadaceae > Aeromonas > Aeromonas sp. s6. Next base: position 17,827 of record NZ_JBFOCN010000019.1, on the reverse strand, counting down.
CAGCAGATCCTGCAGCTCGGCCTCGGTGGGCTGACGCTGGCTGACCACGGTCAGATCCCCGAGCGTCACCATGCCCAGATCGCGCTCCTGCACCAGCAGGCCGCCGTTGACGCGCTTGAAGTCAAAGCCTTGCGCCGGGGCAGTCCACTGGCCGCACTCCAGCAGGCGCACGTTCTGCTTGGCGGCGACCGCCTCGCGGGCTGCCTGGCTGATGCTGGGGGCGATGATCACTTCCACGAACTGGCGGGCGACGATGGCCGCGGCGGTCTCGCCGTCCAGTTCGCGGTTGAAGGCGATGATGCCGCCAAAGGCCGAGGTGGGGTCGGTCTGGTAGGCGCGATCGTAGGCTGCCAGCAGGTCGTCACCGATGGCGACGCCGCAGGGGTTGGCATGCTTGACGATGACGCAGGCCGGTTCGCTGAACTCCTTCACGCACTCCAGCGCCGCATCAGTGTCGGCAATGTTGTTGTAGGAGAGGGCCTTGCCCTGCAGCTGGATGGCGCTTGCCACCGAGCCCGGCGCAGCCTGCTCTTCGGCGTAGAAGGCGGCAGCCTGGTGGCTGTTCTCGCCGTAGCGCATGTCCTGCTTCTTGATGAACTGGCTGTTGAAGGTGCGGGGGAAGCGGGACTCTTCGTCGCCTTCCTTGTTTTCGCCGTAGGAGGGCACCAGGGTGCCGAAGTAGTTGGCGATCATGCCATCATAGGCGGCGGTGTGCTCGAAGGCGGCGATGGCCAGATCGAAGCGGGTGGAGAGGGTCAGGCTGTTGCCGTTGCCATCCATCTCGGCGATGACGCGGTCATAGTCGGAGGCCTTGACGACGATGGTGACGTCCTTGTGGTTCTTGGCAGCGGAGCGGACCATGGTCGGGCCGCCGATGTCGATGTTCTCGACGGCGTCTTCCAGGGTGCAACCGGCTTTGGCCACGGTGGCGGCGAAGGGATAGAGGTTGACGACGACCATGTCGATGGGGGAGATAGCGTGCTCGGCCATGATGGCGTCATCCCGGTCGCGACGGCCGAGAATGCCGCCGTGTACCTTGGGATGCAGGGTCTTGACCCGGCCGTCCATCATCTCGGGGAATCCGGTGTAGTCGGACACCTCGGTCACCGGCAGGCCCGCATCGGCCAGCAGCTTGGCGGTACCACCGGTGGAGAGCAGGGCCACACCGCGCGCGTCGAGTGCCTTGGCAAATTCCAGGATGCCAGTCTTGTCAGACACACTCAGCAGTGCACGGCGAATGGGTCGAGCTTGTTCCATCACACTATCGTCCTCAGCATAACGGGGACCGTTCCATGGGAGGCGAGGCTCAACACACAGAGAGTCCCCAAATAAATGGAAGTGGGGGATTTCGCAAACCACTCTCGCCCGGGGCGGCCGTTGGCAAAAGCGTTTTAGGAAATGCCCGCTTGACGCGACGCTCTCTTGTGGGCGCGTATTCTACACAAAAAATGTGACCTGTGGTGGATTTTTTAAAGAGACAAACCCTTGTGGGATGCGGCGTTAAACGTTTTCTGGTGAATTTTTGTGAAACGTTTGTCTTTTCAGTGTTTTGGGGATAAATGGCCGGCAAGTGAGGGGTTAGCTGCTGCTTTCCTGCCTTTGACTGGCAATCGCCGGGCAAAGAGGTGATAGTGGAGGCCGGTTTATATTGAGTACCATGTCGGGAATGTCATGCGGGGGGAGAGGACCATGTATCGGATCGGTGAACTGGCCAAGGCGTGCGGGGTGAAGGCCGACACCCTGCGCTTTTACGAGAAGAACGGCCTCATCTCGCCGGGCATTCGCAACGAATCCGGTTATCGCCTCTACGGGGAGCAGGACAAGCGGCGGCTGGAGTTCATCATCCGCGCCAAGTCGGTGGGCTTTTCCCTCGCGGATATCGGCGAGCTGCTCACCCTGGACACCAACAAGGCCAAGGTCACCTGCCAGGAGGTGAAGGCGGTGGCTGACACCAAGCTCGAACAGGTGGAGCAGAAGCTCCTGGAGCTGACCCGTTTTCGCGAGAACCTGAAGGCCCTCTCCGACATCTGCTGCGGCGGCCCGCGCTCGGCGGAGCACTGCGCCATCCTCGAGACCCTGGAGTCCGGCGCCCCTTCCCGCCACGAGCATCACGACCATGAGCACTGAGCTGCGCCGGCCCCGGGTCTCCGCCTTTCTCGCCCTCTCCCTCGACGGTTTCATCGCCGGGGAGGGGGGCGATCTGGCATGGCTGGCCCCCTATGGTGGCGACGGGCCGGAGGAGACCGGGTACAGCGCCCTGATGGCGAGCGCAGACACCCTGCTGATGGGGCGCAACACCTACGATATCGTAAGCGCCTTTCCCGAGTGGCCCTACGGGGACAAGCCGCTGGTGGTACTGACCCACAGGCCCGCCGACCCCCGTCCTCGGGTCGCGTTCAGGCAGGGGGCGCTGGCGCAGGTGCTGGACGAGTTGTGGCAGGGGGGAAGCCGTCACCTCTATCTGGATGGCGGGGAGCTGGTGAGGCAGGGTCTGCAGGGGGCCCTGGTGGACGAGCTGACCCTGTTCTGGGTGCCGGTCACCCTGGGGGGCGGGATCCCGCTCTTTACCGGGCCTCTCCCCGCAGGGTTGAGACCGGTGTCGAGCGCCGTGCTGCCAAGCGGCCTGGTGCGGGTTATCTATCACCCCGCCTGACAGCTTGCACGGGGGAGGCAAGAGGCGCACAATCGGCGCGTTTTTCGCCACCTGCCCTTCCAGACAGGGACGATAGGCAAACACGACAACCCCATCAAGGAGCCCATATGGCCAAGAAGAAGGTGACCTGTGTCACCGCCGAACCCGCCTGCGAACATCAGCGCGGCATCATTCAGGACAACCACCTCAAGGCACTGGTGACCTCCCCCCTGTTCCAGGCCCGGGTCGAGCCGAGCAAGAAGGGTAAGGGCAGCTATCAGCGCAAGGCCAAGCACGGCAAGCGGTGGGAGCCCGGCCAACAGCAGATGGCAAGCGTCTGCTGCTGAGCGGGTTTCTGCCGCAAGGCATCAGCTAACACAATCAGGGCGCCAATGGCGCCCTGATTGTTTTTCTATTCGCTGGTGCTGACTTGCGGTCTTGACGCAAGAGAGTGAACCCGTGCTCACTCATCCATAAAGAGTTCGAGCAGCACGTTGAGGTAGCGATGCCCGAGGGACGTGAGCTGCCAGCTGTCGCCGAGATCCTCGATCAGCTCCTTGGTCCGGGCGATGGCGAGCATGGTCTCTACCCGCTCCAGCGGTAGCCCTGTGAAGGCCTCGAACTCCGCCTTGGGGGCGGGTTCAAACAATCTAAACCGGTTCATGAAGTACTCGAGGGGCAGATCGTCCGCGCTCACCTGCCATTGGCTGTCCAGATAGGGGCGGCTCGGATCCAGATAACCTTTCGGATGCTTCACTTTGGCGGTGCGCAGGATCTGCTGGTTGGCAAGATCCGTCACCTTGCCGTGGGCGCCGCAGCCGATCCCCAGATAGTCGCCAAAGCGCCAGTAGTTGAGGTTGTGGCGACACTGATACCCCTCTTTGGCATAGGCCGAGATCTCGTACTGCTGATAGCCCCGGGCGGTCAGCATGGCGTGGCCCTGCTCGTAGATGTCCCACAGGGTGTCATCTTCCGGCAACGTGGGGGGCTTGGAGGCGAATGCCGTGTTCGGCTCTATGGTGAGCTGATACCAGGAGAGGTGCGGCGGCGCGCAGTCGATGGCCTGCTGCAGGTCGTAGAGCGCATCGTCCAGGCTCTGATCCGGCAGGCCGTGCATCAGATCCAGGTTGAAGGTGGGAAGCGCGATGGCGTGGGCCAGTTCGGCGGCCTTGCGCGCCTCCTCGGGGCCGTGGATGCGGCCGAGCCGGGTCAATTTCTCCTGCTGGAAGCTCTGTACCCCGATGGAGATGCGGTTGATACCGGCCCGCTGGAAGCCGGCGAACTTGTCCGCCTCCACCGTGCCCGGGTTGGCCTCCATGGTGATCTCGCAGTCCGGGGTCAGGGCGATGCGTTCGCGCACCCCGTCCAGCAGCGCCTGCATGGCGTCGACGGAGAGCAGGCTCGGCGTGCCGCCACCGATAAAGATGGAGGAGAGGGGGCGCCCCTGGGCCCAGTGCAGATCCTGCTCCAGATCCTCCAGCAGGGCTGCCACGTACTCGAGGTGGGGCAGCTCCCCCTTCTGGGCGTGGGAGTTGAAGTCGCAGTAGGGGCACTTCTGGACGCACCAGGGCACGTGGATATAGAGGGAGAGGGGCGGCAGTTGCAGCATGGGATTTCCAGTATTCAACAATCAAAAGGGGTCGGGTGGCCCTGGTTGCCGGTGACAACGGGCGGGGCGCCGCGAACGAAACGGGGGCCGACGGCCCCCATTGTAGATGACAACGCGGCGGGAGACAGCGCTTTAGTTGACCGCCGCCAGGGCCGCTTTGAGCTTGGCCAGGGCCTGGCCACGGTGGCTGAGCTGGTTCTTGAGTTCCGCCGGCATCTGGGCCGAGGTGCAGTCGTGGTCGGGGACGAAGAACACGGGGTCGTAGCCGAAGCCGTGCTGGCCGCGGGGTTCGTCGATGATCATCCCCTCCCAGCTGGCCTGGCAGATAATGGGGGTGGGATCGTCGGCGTGGCGCATGTAGACCAGCACGCACCAGAAGCGGGCGCTTTTCAGGTAATCCGGCGCGCCCTTGAGCTCGGCCAGCAGCTTGTCGATGTTCTCCTTGTCGCTGGCACCGGCACCGGCAAAACGGGCGGAGTAGACGCCGGGGCGGCCGTGCAGCAGATCCACTTCCAGACCGGAGTCGTCGGCCACGGCGGGCAGGCCGGTGACGCGGGCGGCGTGGCGGGCCTTGATGATGGCATTCTCGACGAAGGTGGTGCCGGTCTCGTCGGCATCGGAGACTGCAAACTCGCTCTGCGGGATCACCTGGATCTTCATATCGGCCAGCATGGCGGCCAATTCCTTCACCTTTTTCTGGTTCCCTGTTGCCAGGACAAGCTTGTTCATCACACACCTCCGCAAAAATAATCTGCGCATTCTATGCGGGGGAGGGGTTTAGTAAAAGCGCCAATTGCCCGGGATCCGGTGCCAACGGGGGATCCTGGTTCCACCCCCTGAGAGGTAGAAGAGATACATGTTTCCAGCAGGGAATAACCGAAGTGATTAAATACCATTTCAATTCATTACTCTGAGTCAGTAGACTCGCGGCCCAATCGATATTCCTAGGGCTTGAGGTGACTGATGCCATTGATTCTTTTGCTTGTACTCCTGGTGTTGTTCAGCCCGCTGGCCATCGACATCTATTTGCCTGCCATCCCCCAGATGGCCGAGCAGCTGGGGGCCGAAGTGACCCTGATGCAGGGCACCATTACCTGGTTCCTGTTCAGCATGGGGCTGGGGCAACTACTGGTGGGGCCGCTGGCCGATCGCTACGGGCGCAAACCCATTGCCCTGGGGGGCGTGCTGCTCTACGGCCTGAGCGCCCTGGCAGCCGGCTTTGCCGCCAGCCTGGGCGAGCTGATGCTGGCGCGGGTGCTGCAAGGCTTCGGGGCCTGCGCCACCTCGGTGGCCGCCTTCTCGGTGGTCCGTGACAGCTATGGCCCCAAGAAGAGCGGTCAGATGATCTCCTATCTGAACGGTGCCATCTGCTTCATCCCCGCACTGGCGCCCCTGCTGGGTGGCTGGCTCACCGCCAAGGCGGGCTGGTCGGCGAACTTCTGGTTCATGGCGGGTTACGCCGTCGTGGTCGGCAGCTGGCTGCTGTGGCGGATGCCGGAAACCCGCCCTGAGGAGACCAGCAGTGCTGGCCCGCTCATCAGCTGGTCCCGCTACAGCCCGGTGCTGCGCTCCCCGAGCTTCCTGTTCAACGCGGCGCTGTGCATGCTGGCGATGGCGGTGATCCTCGCCTACGTGACGGCGGCGCCGGTACAACTGATGGTGACCCTGGGGCTGGACATGAGTGGCTTCAGTCACTGGTTCACCGCCAATGCGGCCCTCAACATCCTGGCCTGCTTCCTGGCCCCGCGCTTCATCGCCCGGGTAGGGCCAAGACGGACCCTGCGCATCGGCCTGCTGGTGCTGCTGCTCTCCGCCATCACCCTGACCCTGGCCATGCACATCCCGCACCCGCTGGCCATGATGGGCCCGGTGTTCCTCTCCAGCATCGGTTTTGCGATGATCCTGGGCGCCGCCGCCGGTATGGCGCTGGCCCCCTTCGGCCACTGCGCCGGGACTGCTGCCGCCCTGCTCGGCCTGTTCCAGATGAGCGGCTCCGGCGCCCTGGTGGGGATCACCGGTTGGCTGATGCCGGATCCCCTGAGCCAGCTTGCCCTGCACATGTGGCTGCTGCTGCCCCCGCTGGTGATGCTGATGACCCGCCAGGGTCGCCGCTTGTGTTTGCAATAAATCCTGTGCTCTGATGAGCACACTCGGGGGGCCTTGAGCCCCCTTCTCTTTTTCAGGTGACCTCGCCTGCCTCGCATGATCACAGACCCGTGGAGAAAACCGGATGAGCCACACAATCAACGCCGCCCTGGTGGGATACGGCTTCGCAGGACAGACCTTTCACGCCCCCTTCCTGGCCACGACCCCGGGCCTGACCCTGCGCTGGGTGGTGAGCCGGGATGCCGCCAAGGTACAGGCCGCGTTGCCCGGCACCCGGGTCGGCACCCTGGAGCAGGTGCTGGCCGATGACAGCCTCGATCTGGTGGTGATCGCCACCCCCAACGACACCCACGCCCCCATCGCTCGCGAGGCCCTGCTGGCGGGCAAGCACGTGGTGATCGACAAGCCGTTCGCCCTGGATCTGGCCGAAGCGAAGGCGCTGGTCGAGTTGGCAGAGAAGCAGCAACGGCTGCTCAGCATCTTCCACAACCGGCGCTGGGACGGGGACTTCCTCACGGTGCGCCGTCTGCTGGCGGAGGGGGCGCTGGGGCAAGTCGCCCAGTTCGAATCCCACTTCGACCGTTATCGCCCCGAGGTGCGCCAGCGCTGGCGCGAGGCGGGCGGCCCGGGCTCCGGTCTCTGGTTCGATCTCGGCCCCCATATCCTGGATCAGTCGCTCCAGCTGTTCGGCCAGCCGGACTGGTTGCAGGCGGATCTGGGCAAGCAGCGCCCCGGGGCCCTGGCGGACGACTACTTCCATGTGGTGCTGGGTTACGGCGAGATGCGGGTCATTCTGCACGGCAGTTGTCTGGTGTCGGCCGTGATGCCCCGCTTCGTGGTGCACGGCAGTCAGGGCTCTTTCATCAAGTTCGGCATGGACGTGCAGGAGGAGCAGCTCAAGGAGGGCAAGCGGCCTCCGGCGGCGGACTGGGGCGTGGATCCCGCCCCCGGCCAGCTCAGCCAGATCCGGGACGGTCAGCTCGTGCAGCAGACCGTGGCTGGCGAGGCGGGGGACTACGGCGCCTACTATCGCGGCGTCTGCGCCGCCATCCGGGGAGAAGGGGAGAACCCGGTGCCGGCCGACGAGGCCCTGGCGGTGATGGCCTTGCTGGACCTGGCCCGGCAGAGCGACCAGCAGGGGCGGCGCCTGCCTTGTCAGAAGCTGTCTGACTGACGGCGTAATCCGGCAGCGCCGAGAGCCTGACAGAAAGGCAATGGCTGACTGGCAATCGCCAGGTAATTGGCGATTTGTTGTGCGAATCTGATGATGAATGGGTGTTTTATATTAATATTTGTCGTTGCAGCAGTGTTTCTTATCATGCCAACGAGAAAATATCATTGTGATACGCGTTTTCATCGGCCGCATATGGGGATATATTTCGCGCGCCTTCGGGCTCCAGCGGCCGGTGTGCCGACAGGAGCCGGGGCGTACAGTGATGGTCCCTGCACCATCTCTCCATCTTTTTTTGAGGGTATGCACATGAACAAAGTACTGGTAGCCGGTATCCTGGGTCTGATGTTGACCGCCTGTGGTCAGAAAGAAGAAGCTGCCGCTCCGGCTGCGACCCCGGCCGCAGACGTTGCTGCCACTGTCGAGAAAGCCGCTAGCGAAGCGTCTGCTACCGTCGAGAAGGCTGCTTCCGAAGCTTCCGCTACTGTCGAGAAGGCTGCCGCTGACGTGGCCACCAAGGCTGAAGCTGCCGTGAGCGATGCCAAGGCCAACTAAGCCAGCACCTCATTGAAAAACGGGCCCGGCGCACTCGCGCCGGGCCCGTTTTTTTATGGCCATGGAAGGGCGCTGCCCGGTCAGCCGAGGGGTTCCACCAGCAGGATGTGGGAGTCGGCCCCCACCACCTTGACCCGGCTGCCGGCCGGCAGCGGCGCGTTGCAGCGCACCGTCCAGACGGTGTCGTCCAGATGCACCCGGCTCATTCCCTGGCTGACTTCGTCCAGCAGGGTCAGCTCGCGGCCCATGTAGCTTTGCATCCGCTCGTTGATGGGAGCGGCGGCATCCAGCCCGGAGTGATCCCGGCGATGCTGCCAGCGCCACCAGGCCCAGGTGGTGAGCAGGGATTGCAGGGCGAAGAGCAGCAACTGCGCCTGCCAGCCGAAGGGCCAGACCAGCAGCAGGAGTCCCACCTCCAGGGCGGCGATGCCGGTCCAGAGCAGGAAGCCCACCGACCCCATCACCTCGATGGCCAGCAGCACGAAGCCGAGTCCCAGCCAGTGCCAGTGGGTCAGCCCCTCGAACAGGGCTGTCATGATTTGCCCGCCTTGCCGTCTTTGTTGAACAGCTCGGCCATGCCCGCCACCGAGCCTATCAGGCTGCCCGCTTCCAGGGGCATCATGATGATCTTGCTGTTGGGGCCTTCACCGATGCGGGCCAGGGCCTCGGTGTATTTCTGGGCCACGAAGTAGTTGATGGCCTGCATGTCGCCCTCGGCAATCGCCTGGGAGACCATGTGGGTCGCCTTGGCTTCCGCCTCGGCGGCCCGCTCCCGGGCTTCGGCGGCGAGGAAGGCGGCCTGACGCTCACCCTCGGCTTTCAGGATCTGGGACTGCTTCTCCCCCTCGGCCTTCAAGATCTTGGACTGGCGCACCCCTTCGGCCTCCAGCACCTCGGCCCGCTTCTGGCGCTCGGCCTTCATCTGGGCGTTCATGGCTTCCACCAGGGCGAGGGGCGGGCGCACATCCTTGATCTCGATCCGGGTCACCTTGATGCCCCAGGGGGCGGTGGCCGCATCCATGGTGCGCAGCAGCTTCTCGTTGATGGTGTCGCGCTGGGAGAGCATTTCGTCCAGCTCCATGGCGCCGAGCACGGTCCGCATGTTGGTCATGGTGAGATTGCGGATGGCACTGGTGAGATCGTTGACCTCGTAGCCCGCCTTGCGGGCATCCACCACCTGCACGAAGCTGATGGCGTCGATGGTGACGTTGGCGTTGTCCCGGGAGATCACCTCCTGGGCCGGGATGTCCAGCACCTGCTCCATCATGATGATCTTGTGGCCGATGCGGTCGATGTAGGGGATCAGCAGGTTGAGGCCCGGGGAGAGGGTGCGGGTGTAGCGGCCGAAGCGCTCCACGGTCCAGTTGTAACCCTGGGGCACTATCTTGATGCCGGCACTCAGGGTGGCGAGTACCAGGAATATGAAGATCCCCAATACAATCAATGACTCATTCATGATTAAGCTCCTTATGAAACACTTTCACTAGCCTAGGGTCTGGTGCCATCCACCACAAGCAGATTCGCTTCTCTATTGCCGCCACACGGCTTTACTAATTACCAAAACGCATTAAAGAGCATTTTTTATTATTTTGAGGGATAAGCGCTCCTGCCTATAGTCGCCCCAGATGTCGCGATGCCGAGGAGCGGGCCCTGATGGATTATTTACCTATGTTTGCCAGGTTGGAAGGCCGCCCGGTACTGCTGGTGGGCGGGGGCGAGGTTGCCCTGCGCAAGGCGCGCCTGCTGCTGGCGGCAGGTGCCCGGATCACCCTGGTCTCTCCCATGCTCGAGCCCGAGTTCCATGAATTTGCCGGTCGCTTCACCCATGTGGCGGCGCGTTTCGACCCGGCCCACCTGGCAGGGCAGATCCTGGTGGTGGCCGCGACCGACGATCTCGAGGTCAACGCCCTGGTCTACCAGAGCGCCACCGAGCGCGGTCTGTTCGTCAACCTGGTGGATGACCCCGAGCGCTCCAGCTTTATCTTCCCCTCCATCATCGATCGCAGCCCCATCGTGGTGGCCGTCTCCAGCGGCGGCAAGGCCCCCGTGCTGGTGCGTCTGTTGCGCGAGCGGCTCGAGAGCCTGCTGCCCCGCCACCTCGGCGGTCTGGCGGAGCTCTCCGGCCGGGTGCGCCGCCGGGCCAAGCAGGTGCTGGCCTCCCTCTCCGATCGCCGCCGCTTCTGGGAGCGCGCCTTTGCCTCCAACACCCTGGCCGGTCTGATTGAGAAAGCCGATTGGCAGGGGGCCGAGCGCTGGCTCAATGAGGGGCTCGACAAAGCCCAAACCGAGGTGGGGGAAGTTGTCTTGGTGGGGGCGGGCCCGGGAGATCCTGGCCTGCTGACCCTCAAGGCGCTGCAACAGATCCAGCAGGCCGAAGTGGTGCTCTATGACCAGCTGGTCTCCCCCGAGATCCTGGAACTGGTGCGCCGCGACGCCACCCTGGTGTCGGTCGGCAAGAAGGCGGGTGCCCACAGCGTGCCCCAGGAAGAGACCAATCGCCTCTTGGTGGAATACGCCAAAGCGGGCAACCGGGTGGTGCGCCTCAAAGGGGGCGATCCCTTCATGTTCGGTCGTGGTGGCGAGGAGCTGGAAGTGCTGGCCGAGGAGGGCATTCCCTTCTCCGTGGTGCCCGGCATCACCGCCGCTGCCGGTGCCACCGCCTATGCGGGCATTCCGCTCACCCACCGCGACCATGCCCAGAGCGCCGTCTTCATCACCGGCCACTGCCAGAAGGAGGGCAAGGAGCCCGACTGGCAGCAGCTTGCGGCCACCAACCAGACCCTGGTCATCTACATGGGGCTGATGCGCTCCGAGCATATCCAGCAGCAACTGGTGAGCCATGGCCGACGCGCCGCCACCCCCATCGCCATCATCGAGCGGGGCACCACGGCCCGTCAGCGGGTGCTGACCGGCACCTTGGCGGATCTGGCCGAACTGGCCCAGCAGGCGGTGAGCCCGTCGCTTATCGTCATCGGTGAAGTGGTGGCCCTGCGCCAGCAACTCGCCTGGTTTGGCGAGCAGGGGCAAGGGCAGGAGGCAGAAAGCGGCCACGAGCTCAAGCTGGTGAGCCTGGCCTGAGAGGCGAGACCCGAATCGATTTGACGGTGCGGCCAAGGCGGCACCGAACTGAACCAACACCGCGCCCCGAGCAGGTGCGATAGCAATGAACCGAGGACCCAGACATGGACCGTGAAAGACTGACCCAACTGCAGCCATCCGATGCACAGAGCATCCGTGCAGGTGTCACCCGCGAGCGACTGACTCACCTGCAACAGCTGGAAGCCGAGAGCATCCATATCATCCGCGAGGTGGCCGCCGAATTTGAAAACCCGGTGATGATGTACTCCATCGGCAAGGACTCCTCCGTCATGCTGCACCTGGCCCGCAAGGCCTTCTACCCGGGCAAGATCCCCTTCCCCATGCTCCACGTGGACACCAACTGGAAGTTCAAGGAGATGATCAAGTTCCGGGACGAGACCGCCAAAAAGTTCGGGCTGGATCTCATCGTCCACAAGAACCCGGATGGCCTCGCCATGGACATCAACCCCTTCGTGCACGGCAGCAGCAAGCACACCGACATCATGAAGACCGAGGGGCTCAAGCAGGCGCTCAACAAATACGGCTTCGATGCCGCCTTCGGTGGTGCCCGTCGCGACGAGGAGAAATCCCGCGCCAAGGAGCGTGTCTACTCCTTCCGCGACAAGTCCCACCGCTGGGATCCGAAGAACCAGCGCCCGGAGCTGTGGCGCGTCTACAACAGCCAGGTCAACAAGGGGGAGAGCATCCGTGTCTTCCCGCTCTCCAACTGGACCGAGCTGGACATCTGGCAATACATCTATCTCGAGAACATCGACATCGTGCCGCTCTACTTCGCGGCCATGCGCCCCGTGGTGGATCGCGGCGGCATCAAGATCATGGTGGATGACGATCGCATGCCCATCGGCCCGGAAGACGAAGTGAAGCAGGAGCTGGTGCGCTTCCGTACCCTCGGCTGCTACCCGCTGACCGGGGCCATCGAATCCAATGCCACCACCCTGCCGGAGATCATCGAAGAGATGCTGATCACCACCTCGAGTGAGCGGCAAGGGCGGCTCATCGACCACGATCAGGCCGGCTCCATGGAGCAGAAGAAGCGTCAGGGCTATTTCTAAAAAAATGTTCTAAGGAATCGCATCATGAACAACCACATTCAGACCGCCATCAGCGAACAGGGCATTGAAGCCTACCTGCACGCCCAGCAGCACAAGAGCCTGCTGCGTTTTCTCACCTGCGGCAGCGTGGACGACGGCAAGAGCACCCTCATCGGCCGCCTGCTGCACGACTCCCAGCAGATCTATGAAGATCAGCTCAAAGCGCTGGAGTCCGACAGCCAGAAGCTCGGCACCACCGGCGAGAAGCTGGACCTGGCCCTGCTGGTGGACGGCCTGCAGGCGGAGCGCGAGCAGGGCATCACCATCGACGTGGCCTACCGCTATTTCTCCACCGCCAAGCGCAAATTCATCATCTCGGACACCCCGGGCCATGAGCAGTACACCCGCAACATGGCCACCGGCGCCTCCACCTGCGATCTGGCCATCATCCTGATCGACGCCCGCAAGGGGGTGCTGGATCAGACCCGTCGCCACAGCTTTATCGCGAGCCTGCTCGGCATCAAGCAGTTCGTGGTGGCGGTCAACAAGATGGATCTGGTGGAGTTCAGCCAGGAGGTGTTCGAGCGCATCAGCTTGGAGTACCGCGAGTTTGCCAAGAAGCTCAGCGTCGACACCATCCATATCGTGCCGGTCTCGGCGCTGGACGGTGACAACGTGGTCAACCCAAGCGACAAGCTGGCCTGGTATCAGGGCGAGACCCTGCTCTCCTTGCTGGAGAGCGCGGAAGTGGAGCGCGAGCTGGAGCGTCACCCGGTGCGCCTGCCGGTGCAGTACGTCAACCGCCCCAACCTCGATTTTCGCGGCTTCGCGGGCACGCTGGCCTCTGGCATCCTGCGGGTGGGCGACAAGCTGGCGGTGCTGCCGTCCGGCAAAGAGAGCACTGTGACTCGCATCGTCACCTTCGACGGCGATCTTGACTACGCCCTGCCGGGTCAGGCCATCACGGTCACCTTCGCCGATGAAATCGACATCAGCCGGGGCGACCTGCTGGTGGACGCGGCGAAAAAGCCCCAGGTGACCCAGAACGTGCTGGCCCACATCGTCTGGATGGGGGAGGAGTCCCTGCAACCGGGCCGGGTCTATGACGTCAAGCTGGCGACCAAGAAGAGCCGTGGTCAGGTGGAGGCCATCCGCCACCGCATCGAGATCAACAAGCTCGACGAGCTGCCGGCCTCCGAGCTCAAGCTCAACGAGATCGGCCTGTGCGAATTCAGCCTGACCGACCCGGTGGCATTCGACCCCTACCAGGAGATCCGCGATACCGGCAGCTTCATCCTGATCGATCGGCTGAGCAACGTCACCGTCGGCGCCGGCATGATAGTGGAGGGCTTGGCCGCGACAGTGGCAACAGGGCACTACAGCGAGTTCGAAGTGGTGCTCAACGCCCTGGTGCGCAAGCACTTCCCCCACTGGCAGGCGCTGACCATCAGCAACGACGCAAGCAAGGAATAAGCCCATGACCTGGCAACAATCCCTGGTGCTGGGTCTGCTGGCTGCCCTCGTCGTCCTGCTGATCCAGGGCAAACTCCGGCCGGCGCTGCTCTTCTCGGGCGCCGTGCTCATCACCTATCTGAGCGGCCTGGCGGACATCAACGCCGTGGTGGCGGGCTATACCAACAGCGCCCTGCTGACCCTGGTGCTGTTGCTGCTGGTCTCGCTCGCGGTGGAGAAGACCCGGGTCATGAGCTGGTTCGCCAACCTGGTGGGCACCGGCTCGTTCAACAAGGTGCTGGTCAAGGTGTGGTTCTCCACAGCCTTCCTGTCGGCGTTCGTCAACAACACCGCCGTGGTGGCGTCCATGCTGGGGGCGGTCAAGCGCAACCCCAACCATGCGCCCTCCCGGCTGCTCTTGCCCATGTGCTTCGCGGCGACCTTTGGCGGTGTGCTGACCCTGATCGGCACCTCCACCAACCTCATCGTCAACAGCTTCCTCATCAAGATGGGGGCCAAGCCGCTCGGCATGTTCGACTTCTTCATGGTGGGGGCGGGGACCCTGCTGACCGGCCTTATCGCCGTGCTGCTGTTTGCCCGCCACCTGCCGGAGCAGGACACCGAGATGAGCCGGGAATCCGGCTATTTTCTCGAGGCCAAGGTGGGCCCCGGCTCGCCCATGGCCGGGCGCAGCGTCAAGGAGAACGGCCTGCGCAGCCTGAAAAGCCTCTATCTTGCCGAGATCATCCGGGGCAACCAGGTGATCTGCCCGGTGCAGCCGGAACACGAGCTGCACGAGGGGGACATGCTGCTGTTCTGCGGCGACGTGGAGAGCGTCGGCGTGTTGCAGGAGCTCAAAGGGCTGGATCTCTACGGCCAGCACCGCCTCAACGGCCAGCACCTGGTGGAGGTGATCGTCAGCCACAGCTCGCGCCTGGTGGGGCAGACCATCAAGGATGCGGAGTTTCGCACCCACTTCGATGCGGTGGTGCTGGCGGTGCGCCGGGGCGAGACCCAGCTCACCGGCGGCCTCGGCCAGATTGAGCTGCACGCAGGGGACACCTTGCTGCTGGCCCCCGGCCCCAAGTTTGCGGGCAACAAGTCCCTCTCCCGGGAGTTCGTGGTGGTGAGCGGGCTGGAGGCCTCCACCCGGCTCGATGCCACACGCAGCGCCGCCGTGGTGGCGGGGTTCCTCGGGGTGCTGACCCTGTCTGTGCTCGATCTGGTGCCGCTCTTCAAGGGGCTGCTGGTGATGCTGGTGGCGCTGCTGTTTTCACGCATCCTGACCCTGGACGAGATCCGCCGCCGTTTTCCCCTGGATATCTGGCTGGTGGTGGGCGGGGCGCTCGCCATCGCCGATCAGCTGGAGAAGAGCGGCCTGGCCAAGCTCATCGCCGACTGGCTGATGGGGGAGTTCAACGGGGCCAGTCCCTTTATCGCCTTCGTGGGGATCTATCTGTTTACCCTGGTGCTGACGGAGCTGATGAGCAACAACGCGGCGGCGGCGCTGGCCTTCCCCATGGGATTCCAGCTGGCGCTCAGCATGGACGTCTCCACCATGCCGTTCATTCTGGCGGTGCTGTTCGGGGCGAGCTCCAGCTTTATCCTGCCCTACGGCTACCAGACCAACCTGATGGTCTATGCGGCGGGCAACTACAAGATGCCGGATTATCTCAAGCTGGCCCTGCCTGTCTCCCTGGCCTACAGCATCGGGGTGATCGTCATGGTGCCCCTGCTGTTTCCGTTTTAAGGTCTGATACCGGGGGATGTGTTAGGGCTGCTTATGTTAACGCAGCTTTTATCAAGGCTGCTTATGATGCAGGGGAGTGCCAGGGCACTGGCATCCAGGCGTGAGCGCCAATCAGGGGGGTTGCATACGCAATATCAGGGCATCAGCACCTTGCCGCCTCATGGTGCGAGGCGGCTCCCTGCGGTAACGGACAGTTTTCAGTATTGCGGCGTGAGCGCCAATCAAGGAGTGTTGGATGAGCAATGCCATGGCATCAGCACGTTGTCGGCTGATAGTCCGAGGCGGCTCCCCGCGGTGCCGGACAGTTTAAGTTTTGAGGCGTGAGCGCCAATCAAGGAGTGTTGGATGAGCAATATCGTGTGGCATGCCCATGCCGTCGACAAACAGAGCCGGGCCGAGCAGAAGGGGCAAAAGCCCCTGGTGATCTGGTTCACCGGGCTCTCCGGGGCGGGCAAGTCCACCCTGGCGGGGGCACTGGAGCAGGCGCTGGCCGCCTCGGGCAAGCACACCTATCTGCTGGATGGGGACAATGTGCGCCACGGCCTGTGCGGCGATCTCGGCTTCGATGACGCCGCCCGCCAGGAGAATATCCGCCGGGTCGGCGAAGTGGCAAAACTGATGGTGGATGCGGGACTTATCGTCCTCACCGCCTTTATCTCGCCGTTCCGTGCCGAGCGACAACTGGTGCGCAATCTCGTGGGTGAAGGGGAGTTCGTCGAGGTGTTTGTGGATGCACCCCTTAGCGTGTGTGAAGAGCGTGACCCCAAGGGGCTCTACAAGAAGGCGCGGGCGGGGGAGATCCGTAACTTCACCGGTATCGACTCCGCCTACGAGGCCCCCGAGCAGCCGGAAATCCATCTGCTGAATGCTGGTAAACCGGTGGATGCGCTGGTAGACGATCTGCTGACCGCCCTGCGGCAGGGGAACTACCTGTAGTGGTTGAGTGGCGCCGTCTTACACAGGAAGCCGGATCGTTATTCCGGCAATCGGGTAATCACCCGGGCAGCAAGCCGTAAGCAGCAAATAGGGCGCAGATGGGGGTCGCAAGGGGAAAGCGACCCTCTTTTTGTCTGAGCGTGTCATGGAATCGGTAGCACATCTGGCAAGCGACCTGTGGCCGATAAGTGGGCCGCAACAAGCATTTGTGTGCTGGCGGCAGCCACTATAAGCAAAAGTTGGGTCTTTATCGTAAAACCCATAACTCCAGCTTATAGTGGCACCGGTGAGCCAAGAGCCATCTCAAGGTAGCCAATATCAACCCCGCAAGGGGATTTCCCAATCCCTGCTTGTATGGAGATGGTATTCACCTGACAGTTGCCCACAAAAGGGAGTGGTCATACGGCTTCAAACCGGATAACAAAACGGTACCCCTACCGTGTTATCTGGAGTCACCGTATGACCACCAACGAGAAAGTAGCACGTCGTAAACTTAGCTTGCTAGAGCTCGCCAAAGAGCTCAATAACGTCAGCAAAGCCTGCAAGCTCATCGGCTACAGCCGTCAGCAGTTCTACGAAATTCGCCGTAACTACCAGACCTATGGCGCCGAGGGATTGCTCGACAAATTGCCCGGGTGTAAAGGGGCTCATCCCAATCGGGTCGCTCCTGAGATTGAACAGGCCATCCTCGATTACTCCCTCACCAGACCCACTCATGGCCCGCTGCGGGTCGCCCAAGAACTGGCTCTGCAAGGCATCAATGTCAGTGCGGGTGGTGTGCGTGGCGTGTGGCAACGTCACGACTTGCTCTCCAAACACGACCGCTTGTTGCGCCTCGAGAAAACCCACCGGGAGCAGACCATTGAGCTCAATGACGAGCAGATCCGCCTGTTAGAACGCTTCAGCCCCGAGTTTCGCGAACGCCAGATTGAGGTCCACTACACCGGAGAACTGGTGGCGGTTGACACCTTCTTCGTCGGCGCGCTCAAGGGGGTTGGCAAGGTGTATCTGCAAACCGTGCTGGACTGCTACAGTCGCCATGCCTGGGGACGGCTCTACACCAGCAAGCTGCCGGTGACCTCGGTTCATGTGCTCAATGAAACGGTACTGCCGTTCTTCGAAGCCCATGAGGCTCGGGTCTATACCATCCTGTCAGATAACGGGCGCGAGTTCTGTGGGCGCCCAGACCATCATCCCTACGAGCTGTTTCTGCAACTGGAGGGAATTGAACACCGGACAACCAAGGTACGCAGGCCGCAGAGCAACGGTTTTATCGAGCGACTGCATCGCACACTGCTGGATGAACACTTCCGTATCAAGGGGAGAACGACCTGGTATGAGTCGGTAGAACAGATGCAGACAGACCTGGATAGCTACCTGGAACACTACAACCGTCATTCCGCACCTGATTTTCCCTTTTTCGCGGCTTGACAGCGATCGGCTGTTTTGATCTATTACTGCTTTTTGCAGGTCGCTCATCATGCCC